>NZ_WTKV01000014.1:0-116119 GCF_011378705.1 Pseudoalteromonas sp. SA25
GCTGTCTCTTGATCACAAGTCTGACTCAAGAGATTTTGCTAAATCGTAGCCTTCCAGGATGGCTTGTAACTTAAGCCATCCTTGCCATAACACTTTCACAGATGCACGCCCTGTGCGCTTGGTATCTTTCCAGCCTCCTAACTTTGCCAGTTCCTGATACGCCCATGACATATTTGGAGCAGTTTCAGGCAATGGTGTTTTTATTCTCTTTAACCACAATAACTTCCATGCTTTGGGAGATAACAGTTGTTCACAACTTGGAGAATCAGGCTGCTCATTGGTGAACTTTAGTTGCAATATTCGCGTCGCAATAAAGCCATTAATCGTCACCAATCTTTCCATGTTATCTTGGCTTTGAAGGCGTAAACTTTCGATATCCGTACCATCACTTTTCCAGACTTTATGGTATTCCTCTACAAGCCAACGGTGCTCATAGTAGGTGATGATAGCTAAAGCGTCTTCTTTGCTGGTGACTGGTTCACTGGTTAATAGGTGCCAGCTTAAGCCGTTCTCAGCGTTTCCTCGCTCTGCACAGCCGACATAGTAAACTGGGAGGGAGTGTCCTTTCTTATTGTAAGGCGCTTTGAGTGTCACTGGCGCATAGGTGATATCCAGTGTTGCGCTTCGGGCTTTTCTTCCTCCTTTTTGTGCAATGTGGATGTGTTTGGTGCCTGCACTCATCAGCTCGCTTGCAAACGCATAGAGCTTATCCTCACCTTCTTCAATATGACGACTTTGCATCGAGCGTACGACGAATCGTTGCTGCTCGCTCAGTTTATACTGCAAGTATTCGTAGATGTCCGCTTCGCGGTCACACACCGATATCACGTTCGCCATTTGTCCTTGCAGCCGCTCTGCCATCGCTCGTGACGCTGACTCCCACTTGTAACTTTCTTTTTCTTCGTAAGAAGTCGTCGCGTGTTTTTCTCTTTTTCCAATCGTGTTGATATCACGACTCCAGCGAGACTGTTCAATTAATCCCACAACTTGCTTTGTGTCTGGCGCAAACAGTAATACGCTATGAGCTAACAAGCCTCGTTGTTTTGCTCCTCGTCCGACATGACCCAAATCATCTCGAATGGAGGAATGTTTATAAATTAGTGTGGTCGTGTCTTCTAATGCGAGTAATAAGTTATGACTTTTTGCTTGTTCAACCGTGGCTTTAAAGCCTGACTCTGCTATAGCCGTTGCGTCAATATTCTCGTTGCGAATAAAGCGGTAGGCACCTTCCATATCGGCGGGGGATTGAGTGATGTTCACAAGTGGTTTTCCTGGTTCATTTGCAAGCGTTGATGCTAACTTTACCAGACGCGCTGTTCTTCTTGGATCACCTAAGTCCGATTTACCGAATTGTTGTTTTGCCCAATGAGTATGTTCGTTAATCATAATGTGCCCTCAAACAAGATTTGAAGATCTGATCATGACATTGAGATTTAGTTCAAAAAAATCCCCGCTAATTTCTTAGCAGGGATTTGTGTATAAGAGACAGCTATTTTAGTGGCTATTCCCTACTTTATTAAAATTTAACATTGTTATTGCTATTGTGACGGCTAAATAAAATACACGCGAAAAATAAAAAAGCGCCACGGTATTCAACTTTGGGAAAATACCGTGGCGCTTTTGGAAATCGTCGATATAGGAATCTACCTACAGCGTATTATTAGCAAGCTTAGTACCAACTTCATAAAATAATTAAAATTCAATAAAAACAATTAACTAAGATTCCTTCTTTATTCCTCAACTCCTCCCTTTGTTCCAGTTTTGTGCACACTTTCACCGCATTGCACCAAATTAATTAGTATTATTTAAGATTGTTTTCTGCGTTCTATTAACCATTAAATCTTACTATTGATAAAATCAATATCAGTTATTGAAAACAACAATTTTATTAATAATACACTTAGCGCTAGAGTGAAGTTAAGCCAACAAACTAAGAGTAATTATTATGACAACAGCTTCTTTCACACGCCAAGACGGATTATTCATCGATGCTAACTTACATCAGTTCATCGAAGAGCAGTTATGCACTAAAGCTAACACCACTGAAACTTACCAAGCGTTAGCTACTTTAGTTGATGAGTTTGGTTGTAAATGCCGTAAAACAAAACATCAACCAGATGATGTATTAGAAGTTGATACATTATTAAATGCATACCAACTTAAAAATCATCCACTTTGCCATGTTGATGCACAAACTACGGAAGCCGTTTTAGACGAATATTGCTGCCAAGTTCCTGCAATTATTGTTGTTGCGTTAATGGATACGCTTAGTGGTACACAGTGCGATGAACCCCAAGCACATGAGATTTACCATCGTGCAGCGCAGTTAACCAACCGCCCTTGTATGCACAGAGTAAAAACTGCCTCAGCAGCTTAATAATGAATGTATTTAAAAGTGCTCGATAACCTTCTTTGCAAAGCCAGTACAAGTTAAGGTTGTCGAGTTATGAATACTTGAGTTATCGCTCTGCTCTTGCGCTAAATCAAAGGTTACTTCACCGCTTTTAAATGTTTGCTCTAACGCATTTTCTATGAGTAATGCGGCCTCGTCCCATCCCATAAATTTAAGCATTAATACCGCACTTAAAATACTGCTACTTGGGTTTGCTTTATTTTGCCCTGCTATACGTTCAAACGTGCCGTGTGTAGGCTCAAAAAATGCGACATCGTTATTTAAATTTGCAGCAGGCATTATACCAACACCACCAACTTGTGCACTGAGCATATCCGCTAAAAAGTCGCCGTTTTGGTTAGTCGTAACCACTACATCAAATTGCTCTGGATGCATTAAACATTGCTGCAGCATGTTGTCAGCTATGACTTCTTTAATAATTAAGGGCCCTTGGTGTGTTCGCTCTATTTGCAACCAACGCCCATTTTCATGTGCGGTGGCATTAAACTCGTTTTGTGAAAGTGCAAACCCCCAACGCTTAAATGCACCATCGGTAAATTTAAGTACATTACCTTTGTGCACTAGCGTTAATGACTCACTATCGTTTTTAAGTGCATAGTTAATTGCAAAGCGCATTAGTCGCTCAGAGCCTTCTTTAGATATATTTTTAATACCAATTCCGCACTCTTGTGAAAACCTTAGGCGGGTTACGCCCATTTCCTCACATAAAAAATCGAGCATTTTTTCGCTCTCTACACTGCCTGCTTGCCACTCAATACCTGAGTACACGTCTTCGCTACTATCACGAAGAACTGTTATGTTTGTTAAAAAAGGGTTTTTTAAAGGAGAAGGGAGTGCACTAAAACCTTTTATAGTGCGCATATTTACAAACAAATCCATTTCTTGCCTGAGTGCAACATTAAGAGATCGAAAGCCACCACCTAGTGGTGTGGTTAACGGCCCTTTTATGGCAATTTTACAGGCACGTACCGCGTTAATTGTTTCTTGTGGAAACCAATCACCGTCGTACAGCTTTGCGGCCTGCTCGCCATTATAAACCTGCATCCAATGAATTTTCCGTGCGCTTTTATAACAATGCTCAATTGCACTATCAACAACATGGCGCATTACCGGCATAACATCTAGACCCACGCCATCGCCATCAATAAAAGCAATGATAGGTTCTAACGGTATTTGCCAGTGTCCTTGTGCATCAATAGTGATATTTTGGCCGTTATCAGGAACTTGAATATGCTGATACGTCATGGCTAAACCTAACTTAAAATAACGATTAATTGATTAAACCATGCTTAGCTAGGAGTGTCTGTATTTGTACTTTTATAGTTACTATCATTTTAAAAAATAAAGAATTAGGCGTGATTATTTATCCATTTAGTTGGTCTTGTATATTAGAATTTTCGTACCAATTATTAAATTACAGTGGAGCATTTTAATGAAATTATTTTTTGTACTGCTACTATTAATCAGCTCTTTTAACGCATTAGCCGTTGAAGTAGTCATACGTAACCTTAGCTCGCTCTCAAGTAATGCTCAAAATACGGTGTCTATATGGGTTAATCAAAGTGCTGAAAAAACACAAAATACACTGGGACCTTTAAAACAAACCACATTGCCTATTTATTTAAAACCGCAATACTTTGCTTTTGAGCCTGTACCTTGGGCTACAGTTAAGCGCAATAACCCCGATGGGCTTGAACTACATATAGATCGCTATGCCAGTTTAAATGCATTCACTAAAGATTGGACGCTATACCATGAACTTTCGCATTTATATTTGCCGCTACTTCCCTACTCCGGTTTTTGGCTAAGCGAGGGTTTTGCCAGTTATATGCAAAACGTAATAATGCGTGACAGCGGTATAATTACCCAGCCGCAATTTGTACAACGTTTAAATGCAGGATTTGATCGTGCCCGCCTGCAAACTAAAACTAAAACACAGCCACTTAATAAGCTCTCTGCCGATATGTGGAAACAACGAGCCCAGCAACGTGTTTATTGGACGGGTGCGGCTTTTTTTGCACAGGCCGATTTGAAGCTACAAAAACAAGGTTTATCTGTCGCGGGTATAATAAAACAGTATCAAGTATGCTGTAGACCCGCTCGCTCTAGTGCTAAAACCTTTATAAAAGAATTAGATAAGCTATCCGGTAGTAGCGTTTTTACAACGCTGTATGCAAAATATAATACCCGCACCGATTTTCCTGATATTAGTAAAGAGCAGCTAAACACGCTTTAACGGCTGCTCTGTTTTATATAGTTACTATATTCAACAAGCCCTTGCGCGTTAAAATTGGTTGAGTACTCGTTCATAAAACCATGCAAAAAATTGGTTTTATAGCACTTAACATTCGCTTTGGTGCTTAAAGCTTTAATAACTTCATCAACATTAAAGTGACTCTCACTTGCTGGAAATATGAACTCACAGGGTACTTTTGCGCTTAAATTTAAATTATGTCTAATTTGCGACGGGTAAAAGCCAATTAACTTTTTAAGGTGTGTATTGCCTGTTAATAACTGTGCCCGCCATGCTGCACTTGCCCCTGCACTAAAAGCAATACACGTCGTTGGCAATTTTAAACTCTCAAAGCATTTTTGAACTTTGTCGGTGTATTTATCATGGCCACACTGCTGTATAAAATTGTTGTAACTATCTTGTTCACTTTCAATAGCTTGAAACTTGTTATTGTAAGGGTCAACAATCACTAAATTTGAACTAATTGCCTGTGATAACCTCCTTAAAGCAGGGGTTAAACCATAAATATCACTCACTATTAGGTAATTCATACTTATCCTTTGGTAACTAAAAATGGGCTTTGTAAGCAGTTGATAAGATTTATTATAAATATTTTTACAAAAATAGCTTGCGCGCAATTTATATATAAGTTACCTTCCCTCTCTGGTTTAAAGAAACCGCCGCGGTTAACCATTTACCCTGATCCAGTAAGCCCCGCAAAACGTATATTTGAAAGCTAAGTTATTGTACGGCGAGAACCCCTTGAATAATACCGAGATGATTTTTTACTATCATCGCAAAAGTGTCATAAAGATCGTCAACACTGTAATGAAGCTAAACACAACATCGTTAATTTATTAACTGCAATTTGCTATAAAAATATAGCGCAGAATAAATAACAAGAATAAAGTGAGTTTTATTATGTCTTATAAATATAATGGGTCTATGATCCAAATCGCACATCCAGTGCAATCAATTTCAGTAAACAAACATCGTGTAATCTTTAGTGATACACAAGGTTTAAAAAATGCATTGTTTCAAAAAGCGAGTGATGCACGCCAGTTTGTTAAGTGGCTAAAAGCTAACTAAGCAACACATAACTTTAATTGCCCTTTTATTATTGCAATTATTGATAAGATATTATGCCAGCCTCGTTGCTGGCATTTTACTTTTTAGCTCTTTATTGGTTACAATAGTTTTACAATAATAATTACTGGCAGCTGTTGTAATGCTCCGTATATTTTTAACTTTCTTACTTTTTTTCTGTCTGACCTCAATAGGCAATGCTAGAAGCATAAACTGGCTAGCGCACGACTTTGCACCCTATTATATTTTAAATGGTCAATATCAACACCAAGGCCGTGACGAAAGCATAATTTCATTACTTGAAAAACAACTTCCTAATATTACCTTTAACCGCATGCTTATCCCTTCAGGTAAAGTAATCCAAGAGCTATCTAATACTTCAAATAATGTTTGTGCGTTATCGCTTTATAAAAATGATTACAGAAAAGAGCATATTTATTTTACAGAGGAGAGCTCAACAACGGGCCTCTCGCCTTCAATAGCAATGCACAAAAGACTCGCCAAAGCGCTAAATATAGCGGAATCAAAAGAAGTATCACTATTAGATTTAATACAAGATAAAAAACTAACTCTTGGGATCTCTATGAGCCGCTCTTATGGCCAAGAGATAGATACATTGATAAACAGTACGCCTAATATAGATTTAGTAATTAGACCCACTCGCGATAGCCTAGCGAGCCTCACATATATGCTTAACCTAAAACGAATTGATATTTTGCTGGGTTACCCAAGCGAGCATTACTATTTAGCTAAATCAATGCACTTTGAAGAAAACTTAACGCAGCGTCCATTAACCGAATCACCCGCGCTAAGTTATGGTTTTATTGGCTGTACTAAAAACGAGCAAGGCGCAGAAGACATTGCTATTCTTAATGAGCAGCTTAAAGTTATTAAAAAAACGCAGGCTTATAATGATTTACTCATGCGCTGGTTGCCCGAGCATTTAAGGCCGCTATTACAGTCACGTATTAATAGCGCAAAATAAGCAAATTCGAAGTCGCTTAATTTGAGTTTCTGTTAAGCAAAAAAAACGCCACAGTAAGTGGCGTTTTTATATTTAATAATGGTATTACTGACGAACGCCTTCTATTGATAAAATAATATCAACATGAGTAGATGCAGGTCCTAAGTTATAATCAATACCGTAGTCGGTAAGTTTAAGGCTGGTTTCGCCCTCAAAACCTACGCGGTAGCCGCCCCACGGATCTTTACCTTCGCCCACTTTATCTATTTCAAAGGTAATAGTGTTAGTTACGCCGTGCAGCGTAAACTCACCGGTTACATCAGCCTCTTCGCCGTCTTCATCGAATTTAATACTCGTGCTTTTAAATGTCGCTTTTGGGTATTTATCTACATTTAAAAAATCTTTACCATGTAAATGCTTATCGCGCTCTGCATGGTTAGAGTCAAGACTTGTGGTATCAATGTTTACCATAATTTTTGACGCATCAGGGTTTTTAGCATCGTAACTAAATGTGCCGTCAAAAGTATTAAAACGACCATATAACCAGCTGTAACCTAAGTGTTTAATTTTAAAGTTAACAGATGCGTGCCCGCCTTTTGTATCAATTACATAATCAGCTGCATTGGCGGCTGTTGCCGATAACATCATTGCAGCCGAAATGGCTGTGCTTACTAATAATTTTTTCATTTTAATCATCCTTTAATGGTTTGATCATTCTAATTAAGGTTTTATCTTTATCGATAAAGTGATGTTTTAACGCCCCTAGTGCATGCAATACTGCAAACCCGATTAATGTGCACGCGCCGTAATAATGTACTTTTCCTGCAATATCGGCTTGGTCATCAAAGGCAAAATCAAGCGCTGATACATTAAATAAAGTAAATACTTCTATTGGACGCCCGTCTGCGGTTGATATTAAATACCCTGCAACAACAATAACAGCCAAAATAATATACATAGCAATATGCGCCGTATGCGCTAATTGGTTCATGCCTTTACTCTCACCTAATGGCTTAGGTTGTGTAGATAAAGCACGCCATAAAACTCTAAATAAAAATACGGCCACAAGCGTAATACCGATACTCTTATGTAAATCGAGTGAACCTTTATACCAGCTATCGTAATAAGTAAGCTCAACCATATATAAACCTAAACCAAACAGGCCAAAAATAGTCAGCGCCATGAGCCAATGTAAAATAATGGCGACAAGTCCGTAAGATGAAGGTGTATTTTTAAACATGTGTAACGTCCTATAATGCTATGACGTTACAATATAGTGCACAGCCGTAAATGAAAATAACATTTACAAACACTTTACGTGCGTATACGCACAGAACTTTATTATTTAAAGTCAGTTTTGCAAATAATAAAGTTCTGCTTGTATATTGGGTCTATTTAACGTTAAGAAAATCACGCTAGAACTAGGCAGAAATTTTTGTATCTAGTTGTTCTCGGCAATTGCTCCCTGCATTGCTCTACCTCCTGCATCCATGCAGTCGTAAATAAAAAGTTTTTAACAACGTAATAGTGCAATTTAATTCGTTAAATTGCTCAAATATTCATGCAGGTTGGTATGAGATGATTAAACAGATAGTTTTATAGGGTGGATTGTTCGCTTAAGCTGACATAAATTAAGCTTTCAGGGTTTACTTGCAGACAGGTAACAAGCCCTTCTTTAATAAGCTCAAGCATGGCAATAAAACTAACTACTACACCACTTCGCCCTTCATCTGGGGTAAAAAGTGCATTAAATACAACCGCTGCCTTTGCTTGCGATAATTGCTGTAATATTTGACTCATTCTCTCTCGAGTTGAGAGTACTTCAGCAGTAATTTGATGATGCTCAAACGTTTTTGCACGCGCCATTACATCACTCAGCGCCAGCATTAAGTCTTTAAGTTCAATATCGGGGAGATTTTGACTTGTGTCTTCACTTATTGGCATAACGGCATGCGCTATAAAAATATCACGACCAACACGGGGAATATCGTCGAGGTTTTCGGCGGCTTGTTTAAACAGCTCATACTCTTGCAGGCGTTTAATAAGCTCAGCGCGAGGATCTTCTTCCTCTTCAAGCTCTTCGTGTACAGGTAATAATAAGCGCGACTTAATTTGCGCAAGTAACGCAGCCATTACTAAATATTCGCCAGCAAGTTCGAGTTGAAACTCGGTCATCATTTCTACATAACTTACGTACTGCTCTGTAATACTAAAAATAGAAAGTTCGAGTACATCAAGCTTATGCTTTTTAATTAAATAGAGCAGTAAATCGAGCGGGCCTTCAAAGGTTTCTAATATTATTTCGAGCGCGTCAGGTGGAATGTATAAATCTTCTGGTTTGTCTACAACCGCTTTACCATGCAAAAAAGCCAGTGGCAGCTTTTGCTGCACTGGCTTTTCACTATTTTTTGTATTCGCAGTGCTTTCACTCACTCGCTATTACTCAAACGGGCTTGTATCACCACAGCCAACACGCAAAATCTTGACTTCATCTTCCGACAAATCGATTACCGTGGTTGCTTGCTCGGCTAAGTGGCCACCGTGAATAATTAAATCAACGTGTTTATCTAAACGCTCTAATATTTCATCAGGATCTGATTCTGTAAACTGCTCACCTGGTAAAATTAAAGAACACGACATTAACGGCTCACCAAGTTCGGCAAGTAACGCACAGGCTATTGGGTGCTCAATTACACGCATGCCAATGGTTTTTTTCTTGTCGTTTAATAAACGTTTAGGGACTTCTTTTGTGCCTTTAAAAATAAAGGTATATGGCCCTGGCGTATTATTTTTTATTAACCTAAATAGCTGATTATCTACACGTGCGTAAGTAGATAGCTCCGATAAATCACGGCAAACTAGCGTAAAATTATCGTTTTTTTCAATACCACGAATACGCTCTATGCGCTCTTTGGCTTGCTTATTACCAATGTTACAACCGATGGCGTAGCCCGAATCTGTTGGGTAAACAACAACGCCGCCTTGTTTAATAATATCAACGGCTTGACTAATTAGTCTCGGTTGCGGGTTATCAGGATGAATATGAAATAATTGACTCATGTTAATGCCCCTTCTTCTCCTTCCCAAGCTTGCCAAACACCTTGGCAGTCTTTTGGTAGGTATAAATTTTTGCCAAGCTCTAAATAGCTTGTCGGAAAATGAAAATCAGACCCTTGCGAGCAAAGTAGTTCGTACTCACGGCTGAGTTCACCTAAAAATTGACGTTCGCTTGGCGCCTGTTGAGGTTGTGCAACTTCCATTGCGTCCCCTCCTACACTTTTAAATTCTACTAATAATTTGCGTAGCCACTTGTTTGACATTTGATAGCTACTTGGATGCGCTAGTACAGCAACACCACCAGCGGCATGTATGGCCTCAATAGCGGTTTGCATGGTGCACCAGCAACTTGGTACGTAGCCTGTTTTGCCACGCCCTAAGTACTTTTTAAAAACACCCGGGAAATTTTTAGCAACACCGCGCTCAATAAGGGCGCGTGCAAAATGTGCACGCGTTATTTGCGCGTCTTTTGCCAGCTCTTTAGCTTGCTCGTAAATGCCATCAAAGCCATTTTTTGCAAGGCGAACACCAATCTCTAGTGCACGCTCTTCTCGCTTTTGCTGCTGAGCTGATAATAAAGAGATAAGGTCAATATTATTAATATCAATATTTAAACCTACAATATGAATTTCGAAGCTTTCCCATTTAGTAGACACTTCGGTACCCGTTATCAATGAAAGCGGTAAGTTTTCGGTTTTAATAAATTGCTGCGCAGGCTTAATAGCCGCCACAGTGTCATGATCGGTAATAGCAAACACATCAATATTTTTATCAACAGCGCGATGCAATAATTCTTCAACCGTTAAACGCCCGTCTGAATGTGTGGTATGGCTATGTAAATCATATTTTATCAAAAGAAAACTGCTTAAAATTAAGGGTTACTGGTGTTTATGTAAGTATAACAACTTTTTTGACTAAATTGTTTTAAATAAACACTTGACACAAAAGCATAAGATACGTTTTACTGTAGCCACTTTCAGACATATTAAGAATTAACAATAATGATCAATTCAAACTTAAACACTATTTGGTGGTGGCACTCGTAATTATCGGGTGATGAATTGTCGTGTCTAACAAAAATTCAAAACCCGCAACTATGCGGGTTTTTTTATAACTAAATTTTATGAAACGTATACGTTAAAAATATTTAATAAATTTTGAGGCAGAAAAACATGAATAACGGTCTTACTCTTACACATCGTTGGTGGTGGCGCCTGATATAGCGGGACGGTAATGATCTGTTTGTAATTTAGATATCGTTATTCAAACCCCGCATTGCTAAAGCACTGCGGGGTTTAATTTTTTGAGGGAATGAGGTTTGATTTTTAGTCATATAACTACCACACCAGGCGAAGTAACAAGCATTACGCAAGTACGCGACTATATTAGTAGTCCTCTTGCATTATACGCGGCACTTGATAAGCCTAACTCACTACTGCTTGAATCGGCTGAGATTGATTCTAAAGACAGTGTAAAAAGTTTAATTTTAGTCGACTGTGCATTGCGCATTGTATGCCAAGGTAAAACAGTTACTATTACTGCTCAATCTAATAATGGGCAACAACTACTTAGCTACTTGCAGGCAAATGTTAAAAGCTGTGATGCCACTTTAGACGGCGCAACGCTTACCCTGTGTTATTTAGACACAAGCGGCGATACTGACGAAGCAAGTAAACTAATTGCAGATAATGCATTTAGCGCTCTGCGCACTTGTATTAACAGTATAAAAAGCACAACTAATAATCCATTTTCGTTGTTTTTAGGCGGTGTATTTGCCTACGATATGGTAGCAAACTTTGAGCAGTTAAGTGATGTACCAGATGGCGAAAACACCTGCCCAGATTACGTATTTTATTTAGCCGAAACCTTAGTTGTTATTGATCATCAAAAACAAACAACCGAACTCATTGGTAATGTATTTAACGGCCCAGACGTACACGCTAACTGCTTTGAAGTAGGTAAAGAGCTAGAGCGCTTAAATACGCTGTGCGATAACGCTTCAGAATTTAGCGCACCAATGCAAAGTGGCGAATGTGAGGTAAGCGTTGATATAGACGATGACACTTATTGCGAGCAAGTAGTTAAGCTTAAAAAGAATATTGTAGATGGTGATATTTTTCAGGTAGTGCCGTCGCGTACATTTTCACTACCTTGTCCTGATCCTCTGCACGCTTATAGCCAGCTTAAAAAGCAAAACCCAAGTCCCTATATGTTTTATATGCGCGATGAAGACTTTGCTTTATTTGGCGCATCGCCTGAATCAGCACTTAAATACACAGTGCAATCTCAGCAAGTTGAAGTATACCCAATTGCTGGCACTCGCCCACGTGGCAAATTTGCTAATGGGCAAATAAACCCAGACCTAGACAGCCGCATTGAGCTTGAACTTAGAAACGATCAAAAAGAGCGCGCCGAGCATTTAATGCTTGTCGATTTAGCCCGTAACGACGTAGCACGTATTAGTGTTGCAGGTACTCGTTTTGCCAAAGAGCTATTAAAAGTAGACCGCTATTCACAAGTAATGCATTTAGTGTCACGAGTTGTTGGCACACTAAAACCCGAGCTTGATGCACTGCACGCTTACCAAGCATGTATGAACATGGGCACGCTTGTTGGTGCACCAAAGGTTCGTGCTGCTGAGCTTGTTCGTCAAACTGAAGGTAAGCGCCGTGGCAGCTATGGCGGCGCAGTAGGTTACTTAACCGGTGATGGCGCAATGGATAGCTGTATTGTTATTCGCTCAGCTTTTGTTAAAAATAACAAAGCGTATGTGCAAGCAGGTGCCGGTGTGGTGTTTGACTCAGATCCTATTTCAGAAGCAAACGAAACTCGCGCTAAAGCACAAGCGGTTATCACCGCCATAAAATCTACGTATAAGGCGGTATAAAATGAGTAAAGCGAATCCTATTAAAATCTATTTTTTAGATAACTTTGACTCATTTACATATAACTTAGTTGATGAGCTAACGATGCTTGGCTGCGAACTGGTTGTTTACAGAAACAATATTAGCGCTGAGGTTATTTTTAACAAAATGCGCCAAGAGCAAGGCCAAGTGCTATTAGTACTTTCGCCAGGCCCTGGAACACCAAGCGATGCAGGCTGTTTAATGGAGCTTATTGAGCTCTCTAAAGGCCACTTCCCAATGCTAGGCATTTGTTTAGGCCAACAAGCATTAACACAAAGTTACGGTGGAGTAATCGGTCACGCGGGTGAAACCGTACATGGTAAGTCTTCAATTATTAATTTAGGCGAGCACCCTGTATTTGATGGTATGGGAAATACAATGCCTGTTGCACGTTACCATTCATTAATGGCAACAAAAGTGTCTGATAATATTGAGGTTATTGCCCAGTACGAAGATATCCCAATGGCTATTTATCATCATGGTGACAACGCATTGGGTTACCAGTTTCATCCAGAGTCAATACTAACGCCAAACGGCGCAATGCTACTCCAGCAAAGTGTCGCTTACTTAACACGCGCTAAATAAAAGAGGACATTATGAGTACACAACCAGAACAACCCATAAATGTTCAACACGCGATTGATCAACTAATTACGGGGCAATCATTAAGCTACGCAGACGCCAAAGCGCTTTTTGATGAAATAATGCAAGGTAATATGAGTGAAATTGAACTAACCGCCCTACTTATAAGCCTTAAAATTAAAGGCGAAGTAAGCGACGAGATTGCAGGCGCTGCAGCTTCAATGCGCGAAAACGCCGTTGCTTTTACTACCAGCAGTACGCAACTTGCCGATAGCTGTGGCACTGGTGGCGATGGTTCAAACACAATTAATATAAGTACAACGGCTGCAATTGTTGCCGCTGCTGCCGGTATTAACATGGTAAAACATGGTAATCGCAGTGTATCGAGTAATTCAGGCTCAGCCGATTTACTCAAAGCCCTGGGCATTAATATAGATATGAGCCCAGAGCAAGCTGCAAGATGTCTTGAGCAAACCAATTTTACCTTTTTGTTTGCACCGCACTATCACAGTGGCGTACGCCATGCGATGGGCGTACGAACATCGCTTAAAACACGCACTATTTTTAATATTTTAGGTCCGCTTGCTAACCCTGCAGCACCTGAAGTGCAATTACTCGGCGTGTATAACGAAGCGTTGTGTATGCCAATGGCACAAACACTTAAAACCCTTGGCACAAAGCGCGCTATGATTGTTCACGGCTCGGGCACTGACGAAATAGCCCTACACGGCCCAACAACGGTAGTTGAGCTAAATAATGGCGAGCTTACACAGTACACGCTAAACCCAAGCGACTTTGACCTTGCAAACTATTCACTTGAACAACTCGCTGGTGAAGGCCCACAATACAACGCAAATGCTAGCCTTGCCATCTTACAAGGCAAAGGCACAGATGCACATAATGCTGCCATTGTGGTTAACGTAGCTGCCCTTTTATACCTAACAGGTAAAGCAGAAACGTTGAAAGAAGGGGCAAAGCAAGTACAAACATTATTAAGTTCAGGGCAAGCCATGAACACACTAAATGCAATTATTGAGGTAAGTAATGGCTAATGTATTAGACAAAATTGTTGCTGATAAAAAATTAGAACTAATTGAAAGAAAAGCTGCACGCCCGCTTGAAAGCTTTAAGCACCTTGCAGTGCCTACAAGCCGTAGCTTTTATAAAGCACTTGCAGCACCTGGCACACAGTTTATTTTAGAGTGTAAAAAAGCATCGCCTTCAAAAGGGTTAATTAGAGAGCCTTTTGATTTAACTGAAATTACTTCAGTTTATAAAAAATATGCTACCTGCATGAGTGTGTTAACTGATGCTAAATATTTTCAAGGCAGTTTTGACTACCTCGAATTTGTGCGCAGCCAAGTAGAACAACCGCTTATCTGTAAAGACTTTTTTATAGATGAGTACCAAGTGTACATGGCACGTATTTATGGCGGTGACGCTATATTATTAATGCTTTCGGTACTCGATGACGAAAGCTATAAAGCACTGCATGCCGTTGCCGATTCACTTAATATGTCGGTATTAACCGAAGTAAGTAATGAAGAAGAAGTACACCGCGCACTTGCGCTTGATGCACAAATTATTGGTATTAATAACCGTGATTTACGCGATTTAAGCACCGATTTAGCCACTACTGAAAAACTACGAAAGCTTATTCCGGCTGATAAAGTGGTTATTTCGGAATCGGGTATTTACACCCATCAAGACGTAAAACGTTTAGCTCCATTATGCGATGGCTTTTTAATTGGCAGCTCACTTATGGGCGAGCGTGATTTAGAGCAAGCATGTCGCCGTGTTATTTTAGGCGACAATAAAGTATGTGGTTTAACACGTAGCCAAGATGCACAAGCGGCATATCAAAACGGTGCTGTTTATGGTGGTTTAATTTTTCATCCTAAATCGCCTCGCTATGTCGATTTAGATTGTGCAAGAGAGCTGAGCCAAAGCGCACCACTTAACTTTGTTGGTGTATTTGTAGATGCTCTCATTGAGCAAGTTGCTCAATACGCAAGTGTGCTAAAATTAGCGGCAGTTCAATTACATGGCCAAGAAAGTGACGATTACATTGCTGACTTGCGTACACAGTTACCAACTAATTGCGAAATTTGGAAAGCCCAAGCAATAAAAGATGCATTGCCAACGCCTGTAAATGGGGTTGATCGACACCTTTACGATACGCACAGTGATACACAAGCTGGCGGTACTGGTAAAGCATTTGATTGGTCGGTGCTTAGCGGCGCAACTACACCATTTATGCTCGCTGGAGGCTTAAATCCAGACAATATTAAAGATGCGCTTTTTAAAGGTGCCTTAGGCCTTGATTTAAACTCAGGCGTTGAAGAATCTGCGGGTAAAAAGTGCCCTAACAAATTACATAATGCTTTTACAAGCATCAGAAATTATTGAGGTTAAAATGCAAAATCCAGCTTATTTTGGCGAGTTTGGCGGTATGTTTGTACCCGAGTTACTTGTCCCTGCGCTTAAGCAGTTAGAAAATGAATTTAACAAAGCACAAAAAGACCCTGAGTTTCAGGCAGAGCTAAGTAAATTATTAAACGAGTATGCGGGTCGTCCTACCCCACTTACTTTAACGCGTAATTTAGTTAAAAACCCAAAAGTAAAACTGTATCTAAAGCGTGAAGACTTACTACACGGCGGCGCACATAAAACGAACCAAGTACTTGGCCAAGCGTTACTTACTAAGCGTATGGGTAAAAAACAAGTCATTGCTGAAACAGGTGCCGGTCAACACGGCGTTGCAACCGCGCTTGCATGTGCACTACTGGGTTTAAAATGTCGTATTTATATGGGAGCAAAAGACGTTGAACGTCAGCAACCTAACGTATTTAGAATGAAGTTAATGGGCGCAGAGGTTATTCCGGTAACAGCGGGTTCTGGCACATTAAAAGATGCAGTAAATGAAGCGCTGCGTGACTGGTCAGCAAATTACCAAGACGCGCACTACCTACTAGGTACAGCTGCAGGTCCTCACCCATTCCCAACAATTGTACGCGAGTATCAAAAAATTATTGGTGAGGAAGCTAAGCAACAAGTACTTAAAGCAGAAGGTCGTTTACCTGACGCTGTTATTGCCTGTGTTGGTGGTGGTTCAAACGCGATTGGTATGTTTACTGACTTTATTGACGAGCCAGGCGTTAAATTAATTGGTGTTGAGCCTGCTGGTAAAGGGCTTGATACAAATGAGCACGGTGCAACAATTTGTAAAGGCACAAAAGGCATATTGCACGGTACTTATACGTACATTATGCAAAATGATGATGGCCAAATTGAAGAGTCTTACTCTGTATCAGCGGGTCTTGATTACCCAGCTGTTGGTCCTCAACATGCATTTTTGCACGAAACTGGTCGCGCTCAATACGTGGGTATTACCGATACAGAAGCGCTTGATGCGTTTCAGTCGCTTGCTAAAAATGAAGGGATTATTCCGGCGCTTGAATCAAGCCATGCGTTAGCTTATGCGCTTAAGTACGCAGAGGAGCTAACCGAGGAAAGTGTTATAGTGATTAATTTAAGTGGTCGTGGCGATAAAGATTTAGCACACGTTCACAATGTACTAACTGAAAGAGGTCAGCTATGAGCCAAGTAAAAACGGATCGTTACGGCAAAATGTTTGCAGCGCTTAACGAGCAAAAACAAGGTGCGTTTGTACCATTTGTAACGATTGGCGACCCAGGTAAAGAGCAAAGTATTGCGATTATTAAAAGTCTAATTGACGGCGGCGCTGATGCGCTTGAGCTTGGTATTCCGTTTTCTGACCCAATTGCAGATGGTCCAGTAATTCAAAAAGCTAATATTCGCGCCCTCGATGTGCACATTAACACACAAGATTGCTTTGATATTATTAAAGAAATACGTGAGTATAACGCCGATATTCCAATTGGCTTATTATTGTATTCAAACCTTGTGTTTAAACGTGGTATTGAAGCATTTTATAAAGATGCAAAAGCAGTAGGCGTAGACTCAATTTTAGTGGCTGATGTGCCTTTACATGAATCTAAAATGTTTAGAAAGTCAGCAATGGATAACGGTGTAGACCCAATCTTTATTGCAACACCAAATGCAGATGACGACACACTTCGCCAGTGTGCCTCTTACGGTCGTGGTTACACGTATTTACTATCGCGCGCAGGTGTTACCGGTACCGATACTAAAGCACAAATGCCTGCTGGTAATATTGTTACTAAATTAAAAGAATACCATGCAGCCCCTGCTCTTTTAGGGTTTGGTATTTCAACGCCAGATGATGTAAAAGCGGCTCTTAATGCAGGAGCAGCCGGTGCTATTTCAGGCTCTGCTGTAGTTAAAATTATTGAAGCTAACCTTAATGATTTACCAGCAATGACCGCGCAACTAAAAGCATTTGTAGCTGATATGAAAGCAGCGACATCGCTATAAGTTAACTAGGGCGTGTTTTATACGCATTAAAAAAGGGCATTTAAAATGCCCTTTTTTGTTTTTTAAAAATCAAACGCTATAGCAATATCCAAACGTTTTAAAAAAATTAGTGAGCTTGGTGTTTACCCTCTAAAATCTCTTCAATAAATTTAGCATTAAATGCTTCTAAATCGGCTGGGCTACGGCTTGTTACTAAGCCTTTATCTACACATACTTCTTGGTCAATCCAATTAGCACCTGCATTAATTAAATCGCTTTTAATACTTGGAAAAGAGGTAATAGTACGGTCGCGCAGTTTATTAATTTCAGCTAACAGCCACGGCGCATGGCAAATAGCAGCAACGGGTTTGTTTTTTTCTGCGCCAAAAAAGCCATCAATAAAGGCTTTAGCATCTTTATCTTGGCGTAAACTGTCTGGGTTAAATAAACCACCAGGAAGCATAAGCGCGTCGTAATCAGCAGGGTCTGCGTTTGTAACTAGTTTATCTACTGTTACTTTATCGCCCCACTTATCTTCATCCCAGCCCGTAATTTGGCCTTCTTTAATTGATACTATTTCGATGTTTGCACCGGCATCAAGTAATGCGCTGCGTGGAGATAAAAGCTCACTTTGCTCAAACCCATCAGTGGCTAAAATTGCAATTTTTTTGCCTTGTAAACGTGTGCTTGTTTGTAATGTACTCATTGAGTTCTCCTTATATTATACCAATATGCATAAATCTTTGAGCAATTTAACGAATTAAATCGCACTATAACGTCGTTAAAAACCTTTCATTTAGAACAACTAAATACGAAAAATTTTTGCCTAGTTCTAGCGTAATTTTCTTAACGTTCAATAGACCCCATATATAAGCGGACTGGTATTGTTTAAAAATATGTTCGAAACACACAGTTAAATAGCATAATGCATGCCGATAACAAGTAATTGAAAGTAAAGGATTTAATGTAAGAGGGATTTGTAATGCCATGTAAATCATTTAGAGATTATGAATAATCTACATAGGTGCGAATTTATTTCCAGCTCATATAATTTAAAGCCACCAAACGCGAGGTGTAAAACCTCACCTACAACATATACCCGTAGGTGCGAATTTACTTCGCGCTCATGTAACTTATCTATCAATACGGGGTTTAAAACCTTAAATAGAATTAAAGTAGATCTTTTAACGCTTTAGCAGGCTTAAAAACCGCTTTATTAGCGCCTTCTATTTCAATTGCAGCGCCTGTTTGTGGGTTACGCCCAGTACGCGCTGGATAGTAACTTAGTGCAAACGTACCAAAGCCATTTATTTGAACTTGATCGCCCTCAGAAAGCGATTTAGTAATTACTTTTTGCAAGCTTGAAAGTGCCGCTTGAGAATCTTTTTTTGTTAATTCACTTTTGTGTGCAATGGCAGCAACGAGTTCTGCTTTATTCATTTTAGGCTCCTAAATACACGCCAAATCAGTGTTGGTTAAGCGTGGGAATATGATGATATAAAAAATACCAAACCAAGTTGGCAATAAAGCCACGCAGGCTAAGGGTTACAGGGCAACAAGTCAACCTTGTAGTTGTTAAGCTTTATGTGGTAAAAAGCCTTTGACTCTTTTTTGTATAATTTAGGTAAGCTATGCACGCATTAATTGAATACATCCCACTCATACTGTTTTTTGCAGTTTTTAAGCTAGTCGATATTTACTGGGCTACCGGTTTATTAATGGCAACTACGCTCATTCAAGTTGCTTATAGCTACTTTAAACATGGCTCTGTGCCAACTCGTCAGTGGATATTTTTTGGCATTGCTGCCGTGTTTGGTACGTTAACGCTGGTACTTCATGATGAGCAATACATAAAATGGAAAGCAACACTCATATACGCAGGTTTAAGCTTAACGTTACTTGTTAGCCGTTATGTACTTAAGAAAAATCTCGTTAAAAAAGCGCTTAGCTCAATCCTCGAAAATGCTAATGATACAAAACAAGCCATTGTAGTCCCAGAACCATTATGGGATAAGCTTAACCTAATGTGGGTTGCTATAACTGCTGGCATCGCAGCACTAAACATTTATATTGCATATAATTTCTCGCTCGACTTTTGGGTTAATTTTAAAGTGTTTGGTTTAATGGGTATTACCTTTGTGAGTATTTTTGCCACTATTATTGCCTTGTACAAATACCTCCCTAGTGAAGAAGAACCTGCAAAATAATTTTATAGATCACTTTGTAGATTACTAATCTCGTCATAAAAATGTCGTCTTAGCTTGATAGCTTATTAAAAAAACAAGTTGAGACGACCTTGAACGCCAATCAATATCGCTGGTTTGAATTTACCCTCATTTTTGTGTTACTACCCTTATCGGGTTTTGTATTACGCGAGTATTTAGCTAACTGGCTTATTCCTGCGCTTATTATTTTAATGAGCGTGTGTTGTATGTTGCTACTGGGCGATCCCCACTTTAAACGTTTTAGGCTTACAAGCCTTGGGCAATTTTCTGCTGTTAAAAAACGTGTGTTTAGCTTCTTTTTTTTAGGTGCACTGTTCTCAGGTATGTTTTACGGGATTATTCATCAGGGCAACTGGTTTACCCTTCCCCGCAACTCGTTTAATGATTGGCTTTTACTGTTGCTACTCTACCCAATACTGTCGGTTATTCCTCAAGAGTTAATATTCAGAACGTATTTTTTTCATCGTTATAAACGCATCATGCCCAAAAAAGCAGTGCGTATTGTAGTTAGTGCGAGTGTATTTGCGTTGGCGCATATTGTGTATGCAAATTGGATTGCAGTAGCCTTAGCATTTTTAGGTGGCTTACTGTTTGCTTATACCTATGCACAAAGCCGCTCAACCGTCGTGTGTGTTATTGAGCATAGTTTATGGGGGATATGGATGTTCACACTCGGGATTGGCAGCTACCTAGATTCAGGCACTATGAGTTAGTGCTGTTTTGTTATTAATTATGACAATAAAGAAAGCACAAAGCGCATAAGTATTTTGATGCTGTAAATTAATCACAATACTTATGCGATGGCTGTACGATAGTTATTAATGAGGAACTACTGAGGGACTCTTACAACCCCTTCCATTAATACCCGTGCACTTCGGCTCATACTCGCTTTGGTAACTAGCCAGTTGCCAGCATTATTTTTAGCCTCAGCACCTACTTTTAGCGTGCCCGACGGATGACCAAAGTTAACTTCACTCAATGCGCCGCCACCAGCGGCTATATTTACGAGTGTGCCTTCGATTGCTGCGGCCGTGCCAATAGCAACAGCAGCTGTGCCCATCATGGCATGGTGCAGTTTACCCATCGACATAGCGCGTACTAACAAGTTGATATTTGCAGCTTCAATAATTTTACCGCTAGATGCTTTGTAATCTAAAGGTGATGCAACAAACGCAACTTTAGGCGTATGTTGGCGAGCTTGCGCTTCACTAATGTTAGTGATTAAACCCATTTTAACAGCGCCATAAGCACGAATGGTTTCAAGCTTTTCAAGCGCTGCAACATCGTTATTTATATCGTCTTGCAGCTCTGTGCCGGTATAACCAATATCAGTGGCGTTAATAAATATGGTAGGAATACCTGCATTTATCATTGTTGCTTTTAAAGTACCAACACCTGGAACCTCTAAGTCATCAACTACGTTACCTGTTGGAAATAACGCGCCATCGCCATCAGCGGGGTCAATAAATTCAAGTTTTACTTCAGCTGCAGCAAAAGTAACGCCATCGAGCTCAAAGTCGCCGGTTTCTTGTACTTCGCCATTTGTCATGGGGACATGCACTAATATGCTTTTTTTAATATTAGCCTGCCACACACGCACAATAGCAACACCGTTATTAGGTACTCTGCTTTTATCGACCAAACCATTACTAATGGCAAAAGCACCGACTGCTGACGTTAAGTTGCCGCAGTTACCGCTCCAATCTACAAAAGGTTTATCTATTGCCACTTGACCAAACAAGTAATCAACATCGTGGTCAGTTTGCTCACTTTTACTTAAGATTACGGTTTTACTGGTACTTGATGTAGCACCGCCCATGCCATCCGTTTGCTTAGCATACGGATCGGGGCTGCCAATAACGCGTAGTAATAAATTATCGCGCGCCTCGCCTGCTACTTGAGCAGGCTTTGGCAAATCAGTTAAATTAAAAAACACACCTTTACTGGTGCCGCCACGCATATAAGTTGCAGGCACTTTAATTTGCGGTTTAAACATAATGCTTGCCCTTATGCAGATTTCGTTGCTTCTAAAAAGTCTTGTGCAAAGCGTTGTAACACACCACCAGCCGCGTAAATAGAAAGCTCTTCTTGGGTATCGATACGGCACTTCATAGGCACAGTGAGTACTTCACCGTCTTTACGAGTAATACTTAAATTAACGGTGGCACCTGGTTTTAAATCGCCTGCTACATCGTACGTTTCACTGCCATCCAGCTTTAGAGTTTTACGCGTTGTGCCTGCTTTAAACTCAAGCGGTAAAACACCCATACCAATTAGGTTAGTACGGTGAATACGCTCAAAACCTTCAGCTGCTATTACTTCAACGCCTGCAAGTCTTACGCCTTTTGCTGCCCAATCGCGCGACGAACCTTGCCCGTAATCGGCACCAGCTACAATAATAAGCGGTTGTTTACGCTCCATGTAGGCTTCGATTGCTTCCCACATACGGGTATTAGTGCCTTGTGGTTCTAAGCGTGCGTAAGAGCCTTGCTTAACTTCGCCGTTTTCGTCCAGTACCATTTCATTAAGTAGTTTTGGGTTTGCAAATGTTGCGCGCTGCGCTGTTAAATGATCGCCCCGGTGCGTTGCATACGAGTTGTAGTCTTCCTCTGGCACGTTCATTTTGGTCAGGTATTCACCAGCAGCACTACTTGCCATAATTGCGTTTGATGGCGATAAATGATCGGTTGTAATGTTATCGCCAAGAACTGCAAGCGCACGCATACCGGTCATTGTGCGCTCACCCGCAAGTGCACCTTCCCAATAAGGAGGGCGACGAATGTACGTACTTTCTGGGCGCCAGTCGTAAAGTGGATCGTTATCTTCACCGTAATCTACGGTTAAATTAAACATCGGCTCGTATACTTTTCTAAACTGCTCTGGCTTAACGCTTTGCTTAATTACTGCATCAATCTCTTCGTCTGACGGCCATAAATCTTTAAGCGTAATATCGTTGCCTTGTTGATCTTGCCCTAGTATCCCTTTTTCAATATCAAAGCGAATAGTACCTGCAATGGCGTACGCAACAACTAAAGGAGGTGACGCTAAAAATGCTTGTTTAGCATAAGGATGAATACGCCCATCAAAGTTACGATTACCCGAAAGCACCGCGGTAGTGTATAAATCGCGATCGATCACTTCTTTTTGAATAACAGGGTCAAGGGCACCGCTCATACCGTTACACGTTGTACACGCAAAACCAACAATACCAAAGCCAAGTTGCTCAAGCTCTGTTAGTAAGTTTGCATCTTCAAGGTATGATTGCACCGCTTTTGAGCCTGGTGCTAATGAAGTTTTAACCCAAGGTTTACGCATTAAACCCCTAGCATTTGCGTTACGGGCAAGGAGTGCAGCGGCAATTACATTGCGTGGATTACTCGTATTAGTACAGCTAGTAATAGCGGCAATAATACACGCGCCGTCTGGCATTAAGCCTTCTTCATTTTCAACAACGCCCGAAATACCTTCTTTAGCTAAATCGCTTGTCGATACACGGCGGTGTGGATTAGATGGACCGGCAATATTGCGCCCCACGCTTGATAAATCAAACTTAAGCACACGCTCATATTTTGCGGTTTTTAAGCTATCGCTCCAAAGGCCTGCTGTTTTAGCGTAGTTTTCTACAAGGGCTATTTGTTCTTCTTCACGGCCTGTTAAACGCAAGTAATCTATTGTTTTATCATCGATATAAAACATGGCTGCAGTTGCGCCAAATTCAGGCGTCATGTTCGAAATGGTTGCTCTGTCGCCAAGAGTAAGCGCGTCGGCACCTTCACCGTAAAACTCTAAATAAGTAGAAACAACACGTTGCTCACGTAAAAATTCAGTAATAGCCAACACAATATCGGTTGCGGTAATACCGGGTTGGCGCTTGCCTGTTAGCTCAACACCTACAATATCAGGCAAGCGAATATAAGAAGCACGGCCAAGCATTACGCTTTCAGCTTCAAGCCCACCTACGCCCACAGCAATAACGCCCAGCGCATCAACATGTGGTGTGTGACTGTCGGTGCCAACTAGTGTATCTGGGAATGCAATGCCATCTCGGTTTTGAATAACCGGCGACATTTTTTCAAGGTTAATTTGATGCATAATGCCATTACCCGGTGGAATAACGTCAATATTTTTAAAGGCAGTTTTTGTCCAGTTGATAAAGTGAAAACGGTCATCATTTCGTCTGTCTTCAATCGCGCGGTTTTTGTCAAATGCGTCAGGATCAAAACCGGCATGCTCTACCGCTAACGAATGATCAACTATTAACTGCGTGGGTACCACAGGATTCACTTTTGCGGGATCGCCGCCTTTGGCTGCAATTGCATCACGCAAACCTGCTAAATCAACAAGTGCCGTTTGGCCTAAAATATCGTGGCATACTACGCGCGCCGGATACCACGGAAAATCCAAGTCTTGCTTTCGCTCAATTAGCTGATTAAGTGCATCGGTTAACATGGCAGGGTCGCATCGGCGTACTAGGTTTTCGGCAAATACACGTGATGAATAAGGTAGTGTGGCGTATGCACCTGGCTTAATTGCATCTACGGCTTCTTGCGTATCGTAATAGTCGGCATTTGAGCCCGGCAGAGGTTTACGGTATTGGGTATTATTAATTATGGTCATAATAAGGGTTCGCTAATTTGGTGACGGTGTTTGCTCACAGCTAGCGTGTTTAATGAAAAGTTTGAGAAAAACTGCTCGCTAGTGGCTATGTGCAATAAAAAAGTGAGCACATGCGTGCTCACTCATTTTTTAACGTGACTCTATTGGTGGGTAACTACGTGCATCAGGGCCTGTGTAATCGGCACTTGGGCGAATAATACGGTTGTTAGCGCGTTGCTCTTTTACATGCGCAGTCCAACCAGTAACGCGGCTCATTACAAATATTGGCGTAAATAATTTAGTCGGAATATCCATAAAGTGATAAGCAGATGCATGGAAAAAATCGGCGTTACAAAACAGTTTTTTCTCGCGCCACATAATCTCCTCACAACGAACAGACACAGGGTAAAGCACGGTATCGCCCACCTCTGCCGCTAGTTTTTCAGACCATTTTTTAATAATTACATTGCGTGGATCAGACTCGCGATAAATCGCATGGCCAAAACCCATTATTTTGTCTTTACGCTCAAGCATGCCCATTACTTCTTGCTCAGCATGCTCAGCACTTGTAAAGCCTTGAATCATATCCATAGCTGCTTCGTTAGCACCACCATGAAGTGGGCCACGTAGCGTACCAATCGCACCTGTTACACAAGAGTGAATATCAGAAAGCGTTGATGCACACACACGACCCGCAAATGTAGAAGCATTAAACTCATGCTCTGCGTATAAAATTAGTGATACGTTCATCACTTGTGCAAATAAATCACTAGGTGCTTTGTCATGTAACAGTGTTAAAAAATGTGCGCCAACTGAGTCGTCATCAGTTTGTGTTTCAATGCGTACGCCATCATGTGTAAAGCGGTACCAGTAACAAATAATACTTGGGAATACAGCAACCATACGGTCGATTGCATCATTGGCTTGGCTAAAATCAAGCTCCATTTCAAGGTTACCCAACATTGAGCAACCTGTGCGCATTACATCCATTGGATGCGCATCTTTAGGAATATTTTCAAGCACAGTTTTAAGTGCATCTGGTAAGCCGCGTAAGCTTTTAAGTTTAGCTTTATATTCAGCCAATTCGCTAGTTGTTGGTAACTCACCGCGTGAAAGTAAAAAAGACACTTCTTCAAACTGCGCTTTTTCGGCAAGTTCGCTAATATCGTAACCACAATACGTTAAACCAGAACCACTTTGCCCAACAGTACACAATGCTGTTTGACCAGCCACTTGTCCGCGTAAACCCGCGCCGCCTAATGCTTTATCTACCATGATCTTCTCCTATCTTAAATTTGTGTGTGATTGTTGGGCGTATTGAACTTTGTAGATTGGAATTTGTTCAATCTAGGGGCGATTAAATCGCGGCGCGAGGTTTGTAACCTAGTGGACTAAGTAAAAACCGAGCAACAAAGAGATAATCGTCCCTAGAAAGAACCCGACGGGCAGCGCATGTTTGGTATTTATGCTGCGTTATCGCCAATTTATGGGGAATAACCACACAGCATAGGCTCTGCCTTGCCTAAACACCAAACATACTGCTGTAAATTCAACCACTAAAGATTAATACGCCCAAATTATTATTTGTCAGATTTTGATGAAAAAAGGGTGTCGAGTGTGTTCTCGTACGTGTGGTAATCTAAAAAGTCGTAAAGCTCAGAACGCGTTTGCATATTTTCAATTTGGCTTTGTTGCGAGCCTTCATTTAAAATTGCTGAATACACGCTTAATGCTGCTTTGTTCATGGCTCTAAATGCACTTAGTGGGTAAAGCACCATTTCAACACCTACATCGCTTAACTGCTCTTTTGTGTAAATAGGTGTTTGGCCAAACTCAGTAATGTTTGCCAAAATTGGAACGTTAATCGCTTTTGCAAATGCTTGGTAATCAGCAAGGTCGTGTACGGCTTCTGCAAAAATAGCGTCAGCACCGGCTTCAACACAGGCAGCTGCACGGTCTATCGCGGCGTTTAAACCTTCTTTTTGAAATGCATCGGTACGCGCCATAATATAAAAATCGCTATCGGTTTTTGCATCAACCGCCGCTTTAATGCGGTCAACCATTTCACCTTGGCTTACAATTTCTTTATTAGGGCGATGGCCACAGCGCTTTTGCGCTACTTGGTCTTCTATATGAAAACCCGCCGCACCGGCTTTAGTCATTTCTTTTACTGTGCGTGCAATGTTAAACGCCCCACCCCAACCGGTATCGGCATCAACAAGTAGTGGTAAATCGCTAGCACCCGTAATACGACGAATATCTTCAAGCACGTTATCAAGACTTGTCATACCCAAATCAGGCATACCAAACGAAGCGTTTGCAACACCGGCACCTGAGAGGTAAATAGCTTGGTGACCCATTTTTTCAGCCATCATCGCTGTGTAGGCGTTAATAGTACCTACTACTTGTAACGGGCGGTTATTGGCAATAGCGTGTTTAAATTTTAATCCTGCTGACATTACTTTCTCCTCACTTTGAACGGTTGCTACGTGGAGTAACTTATAGTTTTAATCTGTAATTATGACTGTTTGACTGCTTTTGCTAGCTTTTAGCTTTTAACAGCTTATGCTTTCTGCTTAGCTAATAAATCAAATTTGGTTTGAATATTTGCTTGCGATGCACTTATGTGGCGCTTCATAAGCATTTCGGCCAGTTCGCCATCGTGGTTTTCAATCGCGTTAATAATAGCTAAATGCTCATCAAACGCTTTTGATACACGCGGCCCCACCATGCCCATTTGTACACGGTACATGCGTATTAGTTGATAAAGCTCATTACACAGTAAATGAATTAAATGCGCGTTTTTACTGCCTTGAATAATACGGTAATGAAAATCTAAATCGCCGGCTTCTTGATAATAAGATTCGCCCTCTTTAACACGCTGTGTTTGTAGGTGCTGATTAAGTAATTGCTTTAAGCCTTTTACTTCTTCGGGTTCCATATTGTCGGCAGCAAGCCTACATGCCAAGCCTTCAAGCGAACTACGAACTTGGTAAACTTCAATCAAGCGTTCAGCGGTAAGGGCAACTACTCGGCAACCTACGTTAGCTTTACGCTCAACAAGGTAGCAACTTTCTAGGCGATTTAACGCCTCTCTAAGCGTTGCACGGCTTACACCATAACGTTTGGCAAGCTCAGGCTCTGATATTTTACTGCCTTGAACTATACTGCCTTCAACAATCTCACGGCGCATATCTACAAATACTTGATCTGATGCGGTAGTTATAGGCGCTTCGTTTAAAAATGTGTGTGTCATAAGTTATTTTTTAGATTGTCGACAATTAATGTGGTTACTATGGGCTTATTAAAAAATCATGTCAACCCTTAAACACATCACAATGGCTAAAAAACACGCTTATTGTCGACACTATTAACCTAAAGTCGCATAAAAATGGGTTTAAAATGGACTAAAACAGTGAAGTGTCGACAGCGTAATAAATCAGATGTTACGCTTTTTAGCGCTGAAAACACCTCGCATAAATGCTATTATCGTGCTTTATTTTTATAGTATGAGCTAACGCGTGAACGCCAACACTTTTATTCCTGAGCACTTTATTGATGACGTAAAAACCTATTTACCAGCGCATCTAAACTTAGATGACTTTTTAAATGCGTGTCGTAGGCCCCTCAGAAAATCTATCCGCGTTAATACATTAAAAATTAGCATTGAAGAATTTGTAGAACGTGCAACTGAAAAAAATTGGCTGCTAACCCCCATACCTTGGTGCAGTGAAGGTTTTTGGTTAGAACGTCCCGAAGATGAAGAGCAAAACCTAGCCCTTGGTAATACCGACTTACACCTAAGCGGTGCGATGTACGTACAAGAAGCAAGTTCAATGCTGCCGCCTATCGCATTAAAGCAAAGTATTAAACTCGCTAACTCGCAAAATAACACCGTGCTTGATATGGCATCAGCGCCAGGTTCTAAAACATCGCAGCTAGCAGCTCTTATGGATAACCAAGGCGTGCTTGTTGCAAACGAGCTTTCGTCATCTCGTTTAAAGGTACTCAGCGCTACATTAAAACGCATGGGGGTTGGTAACTGTGCACTTTCGCACTTTGATGGCGTTATATTTGGCAACTACATGTTTGAATGCTTTGATAGCATACTCCTAGACGCGCCATGCTCTGGCGAAGGCACAGTACGTAAAGACGCCGACGCACTAAAAAATTGGTCAATAGAATCAAATATCAAAATAGCCCAAGTACAAAAAGACTTAATTAAAAGCGCTTTTTATGCATTAAAACCAGGTGGCACATTAGTGTATTCAACCTGCACACTTACCCCGCTCGAAAACCAACAAGTGTGTGATTATTTACTGAGTGAATTTGGCGACTATATAGCGCCTGAGTCACTAAGTGATTTATTTGAAGGTGCCAGCAAAGCCACTACAAGTGAAGGCTATTTGCATGTATGGCCGCAAACATTCGATAGCGAAGGCTTTTTTATTGCTAAATTTAAAAAGCACGCAAGTTGCAACAACCCAAATCAAACAGTTAAAAAAGGTGCGTTTCCGTTTAACGAGTTTGATAAAAAACAAAGCGTCGCGTTTATGCAATCGCTTAAAAAGCACTTTGGGTTAACTAACCTACCTGGCAACTTAATGCAGCGCGATAAAGAACTTTGGTTATTTCCACAAGGATTTGAAGCTGTGCAAAATAAAATTAAGTACGCACGTTTAGGTATTCAAATTGGCATTATTCATAAAAATGGCGTGAGACTAACGCACGAATTTGCAACCGTATTTGGCAATGAGTGTAAAACTAATATTTACGCGTTAAATAACGAGCAAGCAAATGATTATTTTCAAGGTAAAGATATACGCTTAGCTGAGGCAACTCAAACAATAGGTGAAGTAGTATTAACACTGTGTGGTTGCCCTATTGGGCTCGGGAAATGGCAAAAAAATAAGATCAAAAATTCACTACCCCGAGATCTAGTGCAAAATACGCAGTTAATAAGCTGGGGTTAAACTAAAGTACAAATTACGCATAATTAATCTAATCCTTTGTTATCAAATGTAACCAGGTGGCAAAATTAGTTATGCTTTATTGAGTACCTTTACTATAGTTTTAAGTACTTTCTTCTTCTCCCTAACGAACCAGAAAGTTTTTAGTTAACGCTAGGCTCAATTTAGAGTCACTTTATAGCCCAGAGGTTTTTATAAGCCTTTGGGCGTTTTTATTTGCAGCTTCTTCTATAGACAGTACTATTTCTTACTTTTTCAAACCCCTTACCAAGAGTGCTCATCTACAATTGACTTGTAGATGAGCAACTTACTGTTCTTCTAAATCAAACTCGGTTAAATGCCCTTCACCGTGTATAAGTTGATAGCGGGCTAAATTTCCTTGCTCTAGTGTTATTAAACTAATAGCTGAGTCGCTTACTAAGTATTTTTGCCCTTCACCTATAGTTTGGTGTTTATCTACTTCCATGTGCCAGCGTTTGGTAAAAAAGTTTAATGGGCTTTTTGGGCCGTATAGAATTGAATCTAGTTTATCGAGTATGTTTATTAATTTACGCGGGAACTCGTTTTTAATACCACTGGCGGTAAGTTGCCAAATTCGATTGGGATGATCGCCAAAACGCTTTTGCACTGAAAAGCAAAATGAGTAATGTACATCACCCGATAAAATAAGGGTCTCGTTTGGGGTGTCGGTGCGTCTAAAGGTATCGAGTAGCTTTTTGGCTGAGCCTTCGTGCGCCATCCAGTTTTCTACATCCACCATGAGCGGTTGCCCGCAAATATTAAACATGGCTTGAATGGCTTCTATTGATTTAACACCAAATACGGGTGCTGGCGATACAATAATAACCTGATCGTGGCTTAGTAGGCTTTCTTCAAGCTCTGTGAGGCGCTCCCAATCAAGTAGACCTGAAGGCTCATTAAAGTTTTGCTCATTTCGCCAACGGTGCGTACGTGTATCTAGCACCACTACTTTTGGGGTTGTAGTTAACTCATAATGCCAAAAACTAAAATCGTTTAGTGGTTTATCAAATGCTTTAAACTGCCATAAATTATTAGCAGTACGGCTTTGCTTAAAAGGTGTTAGTAACTCGCCTGTTTTATTTAGTGCATCGTTCCCCATTCCCTGAAAAAGCCAATAACTAATTAAGCCGTTATTAATGATTCGTTTACTACTTGGGTTTTCATTTATAGCTTGCTCCCACCCAGCGGTGAGATTCCAATCATCGGTTACATCGTGATCGTCAAACATCATTAGCGTAGATACATTGGCAAACAATCGCTCTACTTCACTTAAGCCTTTTGCATAATCAATCAGTGCTGTTTTTTCAGCGTTAAAAATAGTTTTGTTTTGCTCGCTTTGACCTAAATACGTTGTGTTTTGTATATCAACGCATTGCCAAGCAGCAGCACTAAAATTTAATAAATACAGTGCAATGTATTCTTCAAAATGAATAAGGTGATTGTAGGCTTTTACGCTTGAAAAATGAGGTTCGTCTTTTTTTAGCCAGTAACCAACACCTAACTTTGAGCGTTTTTGCCAAGGCGTTTTTGGTAAAAACAAATGGCGATTATAAAGTTGCTCATTTATATCATCCGGTAGCTCAATGGCAAGTGGTTGCTCTTTATAGATACCTAACGCTTTAATTAACTGATGAATAGCTAATAACATGGGGCCTGCTACATCATCGGCGTAAACCTGGTCACCGCTCAGTAATAACAATTGTGCGCCTTGAGTATTATTACCACGCTGAGTATTTTGCCAGTGACTTGCAGACACTAAGCTATCTTTTGCTGGATGATGTGCATTACGGCACGAGCCATGCAAAATATCACTGAGTTTATCGGGGATTACAAATGCAGGCGTTGTTTGATTGCTATAGCACCAAGGCGACAAATCGATTGCTGTGTCGTCAATTACAAGCTCATAGCTTAATAAGCTATCTAGAGGGAGTTTGTTGTCTATTGGCTTTATAATAACGAAATGCAGGTATAAATGTTCCCCTAGAGAAACAGTGTATTGATCACTATAACACTCAACATTTAATAAGTTTATTTGGCAGTTTGCAGGCTTGGAGGTAGCAAACTGAATACAGACTCCAGTTTGCTCTACACGGCGCACCATTGGCCCCATTAGTAAAATAGGAAGGTTTGCCGTGTGAGTAATCATGTATTTAGCCTTTAGCTGCTAATTTAAATAAAGAATAAAAGTTTTCGGTAGTCGCTTTAGCTAGTTCATTAAAGCTAATGCCTTTAAGTTCGCTAATGTAGTAAGCAACGTCTTCTACGTACGCTGGCTGATTCGTTTGCCCACGATACGGTACTGGTGCTAAATAAGGCGAGTCTGTTTCTATTAGTAATCTATCTAGCGGTATTTGTTTTACTACTTCTTTTAGCTCAATAGCATTTTTAAAGGTAACAATGCCCGAAATAGAAATATAAAAGCCCATGTCTATGGCTTTTTTAGCCATATCCCAATCTTCAGTAAAGCAATGTAGTACACCACCGCAGTTTTCGGCTTTGTGCTCACGCATCAAGTTAATTGTGTCGGCGCGGGCATCACGAGTGTGAATAATTAACGGCTTTTGTAATTCGTTAGCTACTTCAATATGCCCAACAAAGCTTGCTTGCTGCACTGCATGAGTATCTTTTGAATAGTAGTAATCAAGACCCGTTTCGCCAATAGCGACGACTTTTTCGTGTGAAGCTAAGTCGATTAGTTGCTGTTTATTAAGGGCGTCTTTTTGATCAAGTGGATGTACACCGCATGAGGCTGAAACATCGTCGTAATGCTTAATTTTATCAAGCATGCTTGGAAACTGATCAAGCGTTACGCTTACACATAAAAAGTGCTCTATTTGCTTTGCACGCGCTTTATCAAGAACTTGGTCAAGGTTTAAGTCTAATTTATCAAAATCAAGACGATCTAAATGGCAATGAGAATCTACAATCACTATAAGGCCTGTATTATGTTCAGGGTTTAAATTTGTTCGTTTAATTTATTATGTTAGCAATTAAAAGAACCCAATATAGGGCGGCGTTAATCTCAATGAAAAACCGACCCTATAACTACATGGTATATGTTTGATCGACTGAGTTTAACATAGTCCCAAGTAGCTTTTCGATTTTAGCGTTTAGGTTTGTTTTATCGTCTAAAAAGCTAATACCAATACCTGGAGGGTTAGAGCTTTGTGCCCCTTGTGGCGTGATCCACGACACTTTACCTGTTACTACGTCATCTTCTAAGGCATCGGGCAAGGTAACTCTAAGGGCTAATGAATGCCCTGCTTCGTAGCGCATATTAGTACGTACAAATAAGCCACCTTTTTTTAAGTAAGGCATATAACAACGGTATAACTCGTCTAAATCGTCTATGTCTACTAGTAGTTCTTGCATGATTAATCCTTTTAAGAATTTCGCAATGTGTATGCTAATCGTGATACAGCTAGCGGTAAATTAAGGCCAAGTACTTGTGTGTTATTTTGTAAAAACTCGCCTAATGCATTTTGCGCACTTTGATAAGCGTCAAAACTCATACCTTGCAGCAATTGTTGCTTTAGTTGCACGCTTAAAAATAAAGTAAATATGCGAACAAGTTCAGGCTGTTTATTTATTATATCGACTAACGCTTTGAAATTATGGCTTTGTTTAAACTCAGTTGCAAACTTATACAGTGTATCAATATTTTTTAGCTGGTCTTGCTGTTGCCAATGCTTTACTTGCAGCGGTTGGTTATAAAAAAGTGCTAACCAACTATAGCTAGGTATATCTAATGTCTCTAGCCATTGCTGAGCAAGTGCTGTATTTGTTATTTTTACGTCACTTTTAGCGCATCGACTTAAAATAGTTGCAGGGAGCTGTGCTGGTTGACTTGTAGTTAATATTAAAAAGCGGCTATTAGTTGGCTCTTCAAGTGTTTTTAATAATGCGTTAGCTGCTGCTGTGGTCATTTTTTCGCAATTTTCGATTATTGCTACTTTATTGCCATTTTGCGCTGCTGAGTGATTCATAAAATCACTAATGCCGCGTATATCATCTACGCCTATGCTTTGCCCATCAACTTGCGTTAAGCGCTTGTCGGGATGAGTACCCGCAAGAGTAAGTAAGCAGCTTTTACAATGTCCGCAAGGTTTTAGCATACTGTTTTGCGCAGCTACCTGCTTAGCTATATTTTGGCATAACAAAGCATTACCAAGCTCATCACTTAACTCAAACTTACCTACGCCAACAGGCCCACAAAATAATTGCGCATGATGAAAACGCTCTGCACGATAACTTTGCGCTAAACGTGCTTGGGTATCGTGTAGCCACGGCAATGGCATATTATTTTAGGCCTTCAAAAAATGAATGCAGTACATTGGTTATATCGCGATGTACTTTATCAATACTTTGGTTTGCATCAACCGTTTTAATTGTGTTGTCGTCATTAGCAAGTTCAACATAACGCATACGTGTACGCTGAAAAAACTCAATGGCTTCTTGTTCAATACGGTCAAGCTCACCACGCCCTTTTGCACGTTCAAGGCCTATCACTGGGTCAATATCAAGGTAAATAGTTAAATCAGGCTTTAAGCCCTTTAATACCATTGACGAAAGTGAAGCTAATGTATTTGAGCTAATACCACGCCCGCCACCTTGATACGCCTGAGACGATAAATCATGACGATCGGCAAGCACCCACTGGCCTTTATCTAGCGCTGGGGTAATAACATTGTGCATTAGCTGTGAGCGAGCTGCGTACATAATAAGCAACTCGGTTTCAAAGGCAATTTCTTCTTCGTGCTCTGCTTTTACAAGCGTACGAAGCGATTCAGCAAGCGGTGTGCCGCCAGGTTCGCGGACGTTAATGAAGTCTATTTTTTGTTTGTTTAAAAAGTCTTGGCATAACGAAATAGCGGTTGATTTACCCGCGCCTTCTAGCCCTTCTATTACTATAAATTTTGATTTCATAAAAATTAATTCTTTTTATTTAATATATACGTTTTAACTGCCGCGTTATGCTGCTTTAACGTGGTTGAAAACTGGTGGCTACCATCGCCTTTTGATACAAAGTAAACGTATTCACTTTGTGGCGGATTAACTGCAGCTAAAATAGCGGCTTTTGATGGCATTGCAATCGGTGTTGGCGGTAAACCATTAATACGATACGTATTGTAAGGCGTATAATCGCGTAAATCTTTGCGTTTAATATCGCCATCAAAATCAGCGCCTAATCCGTATATTACGGTTGGATCGGTCTGTAGGCGCATATTGGTGTTTAATCGATTAACAAACGCTGATGCAATTAACGGACGCTCGCTGGCAAGGCCTGTTTCTTTTTCAATAATTGAAGCCATTATAAGTGCTTCGTATGCTGTTTTGTAGGGCAGATTAACAGCGCGCTGCTGCCAAGCGTCGTCTAACGTTTGCTGCATTTTTTGTGCTGCACGTTTTAATACACTGCTTGCAGTATCGTTATTATGATAATGGTAAGTGTCGGGGAATAACCAGCCTTCTAAGTGCGTGTCATTACCCAGTATTTGAGTACTTAGTTCGTCAGTTTTTAAATCGTTTTGTAAATTATCAGCTTTTTTAATAGCACTTAGTACTTCACGTAAGTTTTGCCCTTCGATTATGGTAAAACTAAAGTTGATTTGCTGGCCTTGATTAATTTTTTTTACGTTGTTGATAACGCTATCGGCTGTTAGCTCGTAAAGGCCCGCTTTTAAGTCGGTAAGTGTGGGATCTAATTTGGCAATTACTTGATAACGCCAGCAGCCTTCCACCCAGTTATTAGCTTGCCACTGCTGACATAACTTATTAAAGCCAGTGCCATGCTTAACTTCAAATTGTGTGTTTTGCGCTACTTTTAGCGGGCTATTTATTGTTGCTTGTAATTGCTGGTAACCAATAGCAGTGGTTATAACAGCTAAAAAAAGTACCGATAAAATAACTTTTAACACTCAGCCTCCTTGGCTAATAATTTAGTTAGTAATGCGTGGCTGTCGTCTGTATTAAATACCTGTTGCTCAATACGTTTTACAGGTACTGCTCCCATTAAGCTATTGCACACAAATACGGCGTCTGCTTGGGTTAAGTCTTCTACTTTCACGCGCTTAAATTCAACAGGCAATTTATCACATAACGATTGTAGATAAACGCCCTTTATTCCGCACTCATCAAGCAATGGCGTAAACACACACTTATTTTTAATCGCAAAAATATTAGCTGCTGAAGCTTCAATTACATTGTTATTGTAATCAAGCACTAACACATCATCGCAGTTTTGCGTTTGCATCGCTTTTTTAATTAGCACTTGTTCAAGTCGATTTAATGTTTTAAGGCCCGCTAAATAAGGCTGTGCCGCTAATTTAATCGGGCTTATTTCGAGATTTACACCCTTTTTAGTAAGCGCTTCGTAATTACTAGGGTAGTCCAACACGCTCAATAAAATAGTGACATTACACTCACTTGGCAGCCCATAACCACGCCCCCCTTCGCCTCGCGTTACAAGTATTTTAAGCACGTTTAGTGGTGCAGCGTTTATATGCAAAGCAATTCGATTTTCAAGGCTATTAAAGTCTAACTCAGGAAAACCCAAGCGCTGTGCGCATTCAATCAAACGCGCTTTATGATGAGCCCAATACTGTACTTGCCCATCAACAACCTTAGCGGTTGTAAAAAAGCCATCACCGTAATTTAAGCCCCTGTCACGCGTGCTTAAAGTGCTGTTTTGATCTACTGCTATTATTGTTTGCATTTTGTTTGGCATATAAAAAAAGCCCAGTTAAACAACTGAGCTCTTATAATTTGATTCGTTGTTAAAAAAGATTATACCTTTTTAAATAGCAACGAGCCATTAGTACCACCAAAACCGAACGAGTTACACAGTGCAAAGTCTAACTTTGCATCACGTGCAGTGTGAGCAATATAATCTAAGTCACACCCTTCGTCTGGGTTATCAAGGTTGATAGTTGGCGACACTTTTTGATCTGTCAGTGATAAAATCGAAATAATCGATTCAACTGAACCTGCAGCACCTAACAAGTGACCCATCATCGATTTAGACGAGCCTACCATTACATCTTTAGCTGCATTACCAAAAATAGACTTAACAGCGGCAGTTTCTGCTTTATCGCCTGCATTTGTAGATGTTCCGTGTGCGTTAATGTAACCAATTTGCTCAGCGTTTACTTGCGCATCGTTTAGTGCGTTTTGCATTGCAAGTGCAGCGCCCGCACCATCTTCTGGTGGTGAAGTCATGTGGTACGCATCGCCACTCATACCAAAGCCTACTAGCTCAGCATAAATTTTAGCGCCACGTGCTTTAGCATGTTCGTACTCTTCAACTACAACAACACCCGCGCCGTCAGAAAGCACAAAGCCATCGCGGTCTTTATCCCAAGGGCGAGAAGCCGCTTGTGGATCGTCGTTACGGGTTGAAAGTGCACGCGCAGCATTAAAGCCACCCATACCAATTGGGGTACACGCTTTTTCTGCACCGCCAGCAACCATTGCATCTGCATCACCGTAGGCAATCATGCGGGCTGCATGGCCAATATTATGCAAGCCAGTAGTACAGGCAGTTACAATTGAAATATTTGGACCACGAAGTCCATGCATCATTGATAAATGACCTGAGATCATATTAATAATGGTAGACGGCACATAAAATGGCGATAACTTGCGCGGACCACTATTTAATAGCTTAATGTGGTTTTCTTCAATTAACGTAAGCCCACCAATACCTGAACCTACAGCTACACCAATGCGTGCTGCGTTTTGCTCAGTGATTTCAAGGCCTGAATCTTTAAAGGCTTGAACACCCGCTGCAATGCCGTACTGAATAAACAAGTCCATTTTTTTAGTATCTTTCGCTGACATGTATGCAGTTGCATCAAAATCATTTATTAAACCAGCGAATTTAGTACCAAATTTTGATGTATCAAAGTGCGTTATTGTTTGAATGCCACTTTTACCATCTAATAAGCCTTGCCAGGTTGATTGAACATCATTACCTAGCGGCGTCAACATTCCTAAGCCAGTTACGACGACTCGACGTTTAGCCACGGTTTGCCTCCAATAAGGGATATTTTACAAGGGGATGATCATACCCAAGCTACCTCAAAGTGCTAGTCCCAAAATAGATTAAAAACGCATAACACTATCAAAATTAATTTTTAGCTAAAATTGAGCATAGAGATTTAAGTTTTGAATCACGAACTTTGAGGTGGTTTGGATATAAAAAATTAAAGGCAGCGGATGCTGCCTTTAACGTGCGATTAATTACTCAGCGTGTGCTGTAACGTAATCGATAGCAGTTTGTACTGTAGTGATCTTCTCAGCTTCTTCATCTGGGATCTCAGTATCAAACTCTTCTTCAAGAGCCATTACTAGTTCAACAGTATCAAGAGAATCTGCACCTAGGTCATCTACGAAAGAAGATTCATTTTTAACTTCTTCTTCTTTAACACCTAGTTGTTCAATGATAATTTTCTTTACGCGTTCTTGGATATCGCTCATTCTTCTTTCCTTTATTAAAAACGCCAATGCGTTATTTTCAGATTGCGGCGTAGTTTACGCCGCATAATTCTCTGATTCAATGATTTGACCATAAATAATTGTCTGGTCAAACCTCTGAGTGTGTGTTTTGTCTTTTATCGCTTATTTTCGCAGCGATTTCAAGTATGTTTAAAGCAAGTTCACAAATAATTCAATGTTTTTGAGGTAACTTACTTAACTTTATTAAGTAGTAATCTAGGTACAATGGCGATTAAACCATGTACATCGCGCCATTTACATGCAAAGTTTCGCCTGATACATACGCAGCCGCGTCAGATGCTAAATAACATACCGCAGCAGCAATTTCGTCTGGTTGGCCTAAACGCCCTGCTGGAACATTTGCAAGTGTTGCTGCTTTTTGCTCATCAGTTAAATTATCAGTCATGTCTGTTTGAATAAAACCAGGTGCGATTACGTTAACTGTAATACCACGTGATGCAACTTCGCGCGCAAGTGACTTAGAAAAACCAATTACACCCGCTTTAGCCGCTGCATAATTAGCTTGACCTGCATTGCCCATAGTACCCACTACTGAGCCAATGTTAATAATACGGCCTTTCTTTTTCTTCATCATTGGACGAAGTACTGCTTTAGATAAACGGAAAACTGAGCTTAAATTAGTGTCAATAATATCGTCCCACTCAGTCTCTTTCATACGCATTAATAAGTTATCGCGTGTAATACCTGCGTTATTTACAAGTACGTCAATATCGCCTAAATCAGCTTTTATTGCAGCAAGTGTTGCTTCAATAGATGCAGGATCGGTTACGTTTAATGCATAACCTTTACCATTGTCACCTAAGTATTCACTGATTTTAGCAGCGCCTGACTCACTTGTCGCAGTACCTGCAACTTTTGCACCTTGTGCAACTAATGTTGTTGCAATTGCTTTACCAATACCACGGCTGGCGCCAGTAATTAGGACAATTTTGCCCTCTAATGAAAATAAATTAGACATTTTATATACTCTTATTTAGCTGCATCAATTGAAGCGGCGTCGTTTACTGAGCCACAGATCATTGCTTTATCAATTCGTTTAGCAAGTCCTGTTAATACTTTACCAGGACCAAATTCGTAGCTTTGTGTTACATCTTGCGCAACCAAGGCTTGTACTGTTTCTGTCCAGCGAACTGGACTATAAAGCTGACGTACTAGTGCGTCTTTAATTGCATCAGCTGACGTTTCAGCTTTTACATCAACATTATTAATTACATCACACTTAGGTGTATTAAATGTTAAAGCGGCTAAGTCTGCTGCTAGCTTGTCAGCTGCTGGCTTCATTAACTCACAATGTGAAGGTACGCTAACAGAAAGTGGTAATGCACGTTTAGCACCGGCATCTTTACATGCTTGCGATGCTCTATCTACTGCCGCTTTATGGCCTGCGATAACAACTTGACCAGGAGAGTTGTAGTTAACTGGAGATACAACCTCACCTTGCGCTGAGGCAGCACACGCCGCTTTAATTTCTTCATCGCCTAAGCCAATAATAGCAGCCATTGAACCTACGCCTGCTGGCACGGCTTCTTGCATGTATAAACCACGGTTTTCAACAAGCTTTACGGCTTCGCTCAAGCTTAATACATCGCTACATACTAACGCTGAGTATTCACCTAAGCTGTGACCCGCCATAACAACGTCTGCATCAGGGTTAGCTGCTAACCAATCACGGTAAATAGCAACACTTGAAGTTAGTAATGCAGGTTGTGTGCGGTGGGTTTGATTTAATTTTTCTTCTGGGCCATTAAGAACTAGCTCTGCTAAGTCGTAACCCAGTGCATTTGACGCTTCTGCAAATGTTGCTTTAACAATGTCAGAACTCTCTAGTAGTTCTTGTAACATACCAACGCTTTGCGAGCCTTGACCTGGGAATAGAAGTGCAATTTTTTGTGCCATACTTTGCTCTTTTTAATTAAACAAATAAATAATGAAATACACGGCACATCAATTATTGATTAACCGCCGTGTCTTTAGAATGTGTTTTTTCGAAAATAGCGGCTATTTTATCAGGAAGTTGACGTTCAACCTCTTTTACCGCTTCATCAATTGCTGCTTGAAATGCTTTAGCTGACGCATTTCCATGACTTTTAACGACAATACCGCGCAATCCTACCAGAGAAGCACCGTTATACTGGTCGGGGTTCACCCTTTTATAGAGTTTTTTTATTATTGGGCGCAATATAAACGCCATACATTTATATAAAAGGTGCTTTTCGAGCGCGGTTGTAAACTTATTCATAATAAGCTTGGCAATGCCTTCACATGTTTTAAGTGCTACGTTGCCAACAAACCCTTCGCATACAATGACATCAGCCTTACCCGAAAAAATATCACTTCCTTCGCTGTAACCAATATAATTTATATGTGGGCTTTGCTGCATTAATTGTGCAGCTTGTTTAATGTCGTCGTGGCCTTTAATGTCCTCAGCGCCAATATTTAATAAACTAACGCGAGGATTATCCAAACCAAGTGCTTGTCCTGCAACTATAGAGCCCATAATGCCAAACTGATAGAGCATTTGCGCATCACAATGCACATTAGCACCTAAGTCGAGTAAATATACTGGGTTTTTAAGCTCTGTAGGAACAGATGAAATGAGTGCGGCACGTTTAACACCTGGCAGCATTTTTAATACATAGTGAGCCATAAAAAATAGAGCGCCGGTATTACCTGAGCTAACACATGCTTGAGCTTCGCCCGATTTAACTAAATCTAGGGCAACACGCATAGATGAATCTTTTTTTGAACGCACAGCAATTGCAGGTTCACAGGCATTGGTGACTATTTCACTACAGTGACGAATTATGAGTCTAGGATGAGGTAGAGAATCGAGGGATTCGAGTTCTTTAGATATAACGTGTTCATTGCCACATAAAATGAGAGTTAGATTGGCATGAGCATTTACTGCACAAACGGCAGCAGGAATAGATGAACGGGGGCCGTAATCGCCCCCCATCATATCTAACGCTATGGTTAGATCTTTCAGCATATAAGTAATCTCTTATTTAGAAATTACTTGAACGCCTTTGTAGTAACCATCTGCAGTCACATGGTGACGACGATGAGTCTCACCAGATGTTTGATCTACAGTTAAAGTTGGACCACTGATCGCATCGTGTGAACGGCGCATGCCGCGTCTTGCACGAGACTTTTTGCTTTTTTGTACAGCCATAGTCTTCTCCTAAGAATCTTTCTTAAGTTGTTTCAAAATATCAAATGGATTAGGTTTATCATCTTCCGCCTTTAATACACCAAAGCTGGCAGGCTTTGCTGAATAACTGCATGAAGCTTCGTTGTGGGTAGCCACTAATGGAATTGCTAAAATTAGTTCGTCTTCAATTAAATTAAAAACGTTAACTTCACCATTTTCATCAAGCGCTACTTCATCGTAGTCTTCTGGAAAAATATCTAACTCTGTATCTTCACCTACTGGTGAATATGCAAAGTCTTGAACCAAATCCAACCCTAAATCACCATTACAACGTTGACAAATGACAGTAACGTGTGTGGACAAATTGCCTCTAATCACAGCGAAACCTTGATCATCGTTTTTGCAATGTATTTTTACCGCTATTTCACCTACTTCTTCCTGCACAACTTTCTCTAAACGAGTAAGTTTTTCAAGCGGTACAATTCCGTCATACTTTAAACGGTGCTGCGCTGCTTTGCCTGGATGAAGAGTGATGGGAATTTTCACCTTTTGCATAGGGGCTGCATCATATAGATAGTTAGTTTGTTAGTCAAAGTAAAAAACCATTTTTACTTGGTTTTTAACGTGTTTTACTCTCGGATCTGATTTATCCTAACTCAATCTGAATTATCGTAGGAAAACAGTCCGTGAAGCATCCACTCATTTTAGCGTCAAGCTCGCCTTTTAGGCAGTCTTTATTACAAAAATTTAATTTACCATTTGATACGTTTTCACCAGACGTTGACGAATCAGCACTTGAATGCGAAACACCTACCAAACTGGTTAAGCGTTTAAGTGAATTAAAAGCCTCAGCGGCTAATAAACACTTTAACAAAGGGTTAGCTATTGGATCAGACCAAGTCGCTGTGTTTAATAATCAAATTTTAGGTAAACCACATAATAAACAAAATGCCGTAAAACAACTAAATTTATTTAGCGGTAATACTGTAACATTTTTAACTGGGCTTTGTGTTTACGATATTGTAACTGGCACTAAAAAAACCTGCGTAGAACCTTTTAATGTGTCGTTTAAAACACTCAGTGATGCACAAATTAGTGCTTATTGCGATGCTGAGCAGCCTTATAACTGTGCTGGCAGCTTTAAGAGTGAAGGGTTGGGTATTTGTTTATTTGAAAAGTTAAGCGGAGACGATCCTAACAGCTTAATTGGATTACCATTAATTAAACTCAGCCAGCTACTGGCTGAGTTTGGTATTGATGTACTTACTGCTCAAAACAAGTTCTAGTTAAATAAATTAACCAAGCAGAACCTGTTGCAGCTGCAGATAGCTATCTACTGTTGCAACAGGGCTAAGCTTATTTAGCTGCTGTGCGTTATGGACACCCATTGTTACGCCAATTCTATCCATGCCAGCTGCTTTTGCCATTGTCATGTCTATTTGAGTGTCGCCAATCATTACAGCGTCTTGAGCACTTATGCCAAGTTCTTCAAGTAATTGATACAACATATCTGGAGAGGGCTTTGATTGCGCTTCATCGCTTGTACGTGTTGCACTAAAAAAATGGCGCAATTGACTTTGTTCAAGCAAGCGCTCTAACCCACCCCTACCTTTACCTGTTGCAACCGCTAAAACAATGCCCTGCTCTTTTAAGGCAGCTAAAACGCTGACAACATTAGCAAATATAGGCGTGGGAGTAGTATCCACACTGTATTGATATTTATAACCTGAAATTAACGCTTGATGCTGCGCTACATTATTAGGAAATAAAACGTCAATTGCTTTTTCAAGCGACATACCAATAATGTTTTTAATGGCTAAATCACTTGGCGACACTAAATTAAGTGACTCGGCGCTACTACGAATACAGTTAACTATTTTAGTCACTGAATCCATAACAGTGCCGTCCCAATCAAAAATGACGAGCTTATATTTTTTAATTGGAGTCACTGCAATCACAGTTTTGCATCTCGTAATTTTAGTAATGTATTTTTAAGCGTTTTATCTAGCGGTGCTTCAATACGCATCGTTGTTTCGTTTTTAGGGTGATAAAAACTTAAATCATGTGCGTGTAAAAACAATCGGTTTAACCCAACTTTACGCATAGAATCGTCAAAACCCTGATCGCCATATTTATCGTCGCACGCTATTGGGTGACCTTTACATTGCGTATGCACACGAATTTGGTGCGTACGCCCTGTAACAGGCGATGCTTGTACAAGCGAGCAATCATTAAAACGTTCAAGTACTTTAAAACGAGTATGTGAAGGTTTTCCCTCAGTGTTATCTACGCGTACTACGCGCTCGCCCGATTTAAGTGTATTTTTACGCAGCCCTTCGGTAACGTTTTTAGTTTTAGAATCCCACTGCCCTTCTACAAGTGCCCAGTAATTTTTTTCCATTGTTTTTTCGCGAAGCTGTTCATGCAATGCTGTTAACACCGAACGACGCTTCGCTATAAGTAAACAACCCGATGTATCACGGTCAAGCCTATGAACTAGCTCAAGGCTACGTTCCTCTGGGCGAAGTGCTCGCAAAGCTTCAATTAAGCCATAACTTAAACCACTGCCGCCATGAACAGCCATACCTGATGGTTTATTTATTACGATAAGGTATTTATCTTCAAATAAAATATCGTTTTCAAGGCGAGTTACTTTGTCTAATTTTGATGGAACAAATTCTTCACGCTCAGCAACCCTGATAGGTGCAATACGAAGTACATCTTCAAGCTGTAGTTTATATACAGGCTTAATACGCTTTTTATTAACGCGTACCTCACCTTTGCGCAAAAGTTTATAAATAGCGCTTTTAGGCACCCCTTTTAAATGGGTAATAAGAAAGTTATCAATACGCTGACCTAAATGGTCTTCGTTGATCGTGACATAAGTTACTTGTAAGTCGTTTTTTTCTGACATTGCCTAATCACTAATTTAAGTAAAATAATTTAGTTGCTAACACTGTAATAATAGTGGGATAATCAGCAGCGCAAATATTTAGTATTTGCAAATAACAACGGTGCTTTTTAACACATTAAAACATTCGTGATGCACATTCTGGGTAGCCGATCATACAGATCCGAGTTAAGTTTTCCAAAGCTTTTATGCCTCCTCAGTTGACACGTGCGATCAATTAACGGCAATGCGCGTAATATATTGCTGGTTAAGTTTGAACATGAAGCGATTTTTAACGTGCTAGAGAAAGCAATGAACAGATAATTTGTCTGATAGTGACGACGTAAAAAACGTCGTTCAGCACTAGCTCAATTATTGTAGTACCGTATAGCAGCTTATTTAGAACTAAAAAAATCTAATAAATAAGCGTTCATTAACATCGGCAGCGATTTTTGCTCTTAAAACGGATATTAGCGATACATCAGTATGTATTGCTCACCAACTTAATGAGCCCTACGCGCCTAATATGAATGATATTTAGTAAGATTAATATGACAGGCCGACTTCTGGGTAAAACTTGTAAACGTAGCTGAAAAGCCGACAGTTTTAGCACCATTAAGAATTTAATAGCGATAATAATTGCTATTGTTTGCCAGCATTTAAAATACTGCATACGAGAAACAGAGCCGTTCCGTTAAAGACCCAGTCGTGAGGCTGCACATTCTAAAAATAGGGACAACTGAACAGGCGAGAAAAACATCGTCATGTCAGCGACATAAATAAGTAGAGTAACAATATGAAACGTATGCTAATCAATGCAACGCAGCAAGAAGAAATGCGCGTAGCACTGGTTGATGGCCAGCGCCTTTATGATTTAGATATCGAAAGCCCAGGTCACGAACAGAAAAAAGCCAATATTTATAAAGGCAAAATAACTCGCATTGAACCATCTCTTGAAGCAGCATTTGTTGATTACGGTGCTGACCGCCATGGTTTCCTTCCTTTAAAAGAAATTGCCCGTACTTACTTCCCTACAGGTTACACTTTTCATGGTCGCCCTAACATTCGCGACGTGATCAAAGAAGGTCAAGAAGTTATAGTACAAGTTGATAAAGAAGAGCGTGGCCAAAAAGGCGCTGCGTTAACTACTTTTATCAGTGTTGCTGGTAGCTACTTAGTGCTTATGCCTAACAACCCTCGTGCTGGCGGTATTTCTCGTCGCATTGAAGGTGATGAACGTACTGAACTTAAAGAAGCATTGGGTCGTTTAGAACTTCCTAAAGGTATGGGCTTAATTGTTCGTACAGCGGGTGTTGGTAAATCCTTTGAAGAATTAAACTACGATTTAAAAGCATTATTAGTACATTGGGAAGCAATTAGACAAGCAGCCGATAGTGCTAAAGCGCCATTTTTAATACACCAAGAAAGCAATGTAATATTCCGTGCGATACGCGATTATTTACGTCGTGATATTGGCGAAATTTTAATTGATAAACCACGTGTTTTTGAAGAAGCTAAAGCGCACATTGAGCGTTTTCGTCCTGACTTTATGAGCCGTGTTAAGCTTTATCAAGGCGACACTCCTTTATTTACGCATTACCAAATTGAAAGCCAAATTGAGTCTGCGTTCCAGCGTGAAGTACGTCTGCCTTCTGGTGGTTCAATTGTAATTGACCCAACTGAAGCACTAACGTCTATCGATATCAACTCGTCTAAAGCAACTAAAGGCGGCGATATTGAAGAAACAGCACTTAATACTAACTTAGAAGCGGCCGATGAGATTGCACGTCAATTACGTCTGCGTGACTTAGGCGGTTTAATTGTAATCGACTTTATCGATATGACGCCTCCACGCCATCAGCGTGAAGTAGAGAATCGTTTAAAAGATGCTGCTCGTCCAGATCGTGCTCGTGTTCAAATTGGTAAAATCTCGCGCTTTGGTTTACTTGAAATGTCGCGTCAGCGTTTGCGTCCTTCATTAGGTGAAGCAAGCCAAGGCCCATGTCCACGTTGTAGTGGCCAAGGTACTATTCGTTCAAACGAATCAATTGCGCTTTCTATACTTCGTTTAATTGAAGAAGAAGCAATTAAAGACAACACAGCACAAGTAAATGCACAAGTGCCTGTTGCCGTTGCTGCTTATTTATTAAATGAGCAACGTCGTAGTGTTCATCGCATTGAAAAACATCATAAATGTGACGTAGTGATTATTCCTAATCAACATATGGAAACACCACATTACGAAGTTATGCGTTTACGTAAAGACGAAACACTTGAAACGGTAAGTTACGGACAAGTTGTTGCGCCAGAACCTGAAGCATTTGAGATGTCAAAATCACCAAGTGCACCAGTACGTGAAGAGCCAATGCTAAAAGGTGTTGTAATGCCTTCTACACCGGCTCCACAAGCAGCGCCTACACCAGTAGCTCAGCCTGTAGTAACAGAGACTAAAACTGAAGGTGGCTTGTTTGAAGCAATCACTAAATGGTTTAAATCGTTATTTGCAAGCGAAACAGTAGAAGAGAAAAAAGAAGCTGTAGAAAAAGAGCAGCAAGAAGCGCGTAATAACGCTCGCCGTGGTAACGATAATCGTCGTCGTAATAACAACCAACGTCGTCGTAATAATAACCCGCGCACTAATAAACCACGCAATGAGCGCCCTGCAGCTGAAGAGGAAGTTAAAACAGACTCACCAGCAGCAACAAGTACCGAGACTCAAGAGAGAAACGAGAACCGCAATAAGCGTCGTCGTAACCCTAACTCTCGTAAGCGCCCAGAGCATAAAAGCGAAGAAAAAGATCAAGTTAAAACTGAAGCCCCTGTAAAAGCAGAAGTAGAAGTAGAAACTGATTCTAAGCCAGCTCAAGCTGTAGAGCCTAAAGAGCAAAAGCCTAAAGTTCGCCGTCAACGTCGTAACATACGTAAAAAAGTACGTCTGCAAGATGAAAACGCTGAGCAAGCTAACTCAACAGAGCAAACACCTGAACAAGCTGTAGTTATTGATACTCCACAAGTTCAAGAGCAAGCACCTGTTGTAGAAAAGCAAACACAAGCTCCGGCAGAAAAAACAGCTCACATTAAAGAAGAGAAAGTTGACGTTGTTGATTCTAACGATGAAGCAGCAACGACTGAAGACGAGCAAGAGCAAACACGTACACGTTCACGCCGTTCTCCTCGTCATCTTCGTGCATCAGGTCAACGTCGTCGACGTCCTGAAGGTGAAGCAGAAGTTAAATCTGACGAAGCCCCTGCATTTGTTCCAGTTGCTGATCAAGCTGCTGCAGAATATGAAGCAGAGCTTAAAGCTAAATCTGAAGAAACACCTGTGGATGCAGCGCAGCAAATTGAACAAGCCGTTGCAGTTGAAGACTTAGCAAAAGTTGAAGCTGTAGAAGAGCCAGCTAAAGTTGAAACTCCAGTAGTAACTGAAGAGCCAGCTAAAGTTGAAACTCCTGTAGTAACTGAAGAGCCAGCTAAAGTTGAAACTCCAGTAGCAACTGAAGAGCCAGCTAAAGCTGAAGCGCCAGTAGTAACTGAAGAGCCAGCTAAAGTTGAAACGCCAGTAGTGACTGAAGAGCCAGCTAAAGTTGAAGCGCCAGTAGTAACTGAAGAACCAGCTAAAGTTGAAACTCCAGTAGTAACTGAAGAGCCAGCTAAAGTTGAAACGCCAGTAGTAACTGAAGAGCCCGCTAAAGTTGAAGCAAAAGTGAAAACTGAAAAATCAGCACCGCATGTTAAAACAGCGGTTACTCAAGGGTCTGCAAGTGCGCCAATGGCACAGCCTACTCCTGTAGCTGATAGCGAAGTAAAACACACATCTGTAGCAATGGCTCACGATAAACGTGAACTAGTGCCAGATAGTGGTTTACGTGCGGGTTCTATCAAACCTGCTGGTCGTGCAAGTTCTGCAATGACTAAAACATTGAGTGTTGATTAATAACTAACACTTATTAAAAAGCCCCGCTATTTAATAAATAGTGGGGCTTTTTTGTTTAATACCAACTTAAACTATTAATAGTTAGCTTTCATTCGCCAATTTGTACGCTTCATATTTATCACATTCAAGTTCTGCAATATTTTTATCATAAATAGATTCTGATCTATATGACTTTAAAGTTAGATCTGTGCAGCGTTGCTCTAACTCCTCAACTTTAGGCATGGTTGGATCAATACTATAGAGTAAAAAATGCTTTTCACTTTTCTTGCCAGCGTCTAACATTTGCTGGTGGAACTCTTGATCTGCCGTTAAGCTCTTGAGCTTTGCGTCAATTTGAATTTGTTCGCTCATTTTGTAATAGTCACTCACTATTTTCTTCTCTGTTAATTTGCTGTAGCAAACAAATAGTAAAAAAGTAGCCAATAAACAATAAATAACTCCTCTCATATTGATAATTCCTCCTTGACATAGTAATGGGTTTTTAGCCTAATATAACACTATAATTAAATACATATTTGAGTCAATCCATAAGAAGGCAACATGCCCAATAACCAAATGAAACAGAAGTTACTTTTTGGTCTTATATTATTTTCAGCAACAGCCAGTTCACAACAAGTTTACAGTTGGGTCGATAAAAATGGTGTACGTCATTTCTCAGATGTTCCAACAGATCAAAGAGCAGAAGTAGTTGAAGGAATTGAATCTACACCTACTGTACAAAAAGTTGTAGTTAAAACTAATAACCGTATTCATGGCTTTGAAGATGAGCCTGAAGAACATATTCCGGGCTCTGAAGTAATAATTAAAGGAACAGGAGCTAGGCTCAGCTGTAATAAGCTTATTGCATATAAAGGGAATATATTTCAAGGCATTACTCGTTCAAAATTCCATGATTCTGACACTCCAAAAAGAAAAGCCCTAGTAGGGTTAAGAATGCACGAAAATACTAAAGAAAAATTAAAAAAAGAAAACCAGAGGTTACAAACTCACCTTGAAAAACAACAAGAGTACTATAAAAAAAATGAATCAATTAAATATGCCATTGATAACTCGCTGGACCAGATAGCTGAAAATAAATGTGAGATCCAAGTCCATTTACGCTATATGGAACTCATTCAAAAAAAAATAAATTCACTATAATAACCAAGGATTGATATGATCAAAATTATGTTCACGATACTTTTATTTTCAAGTTTCGTTTTACAAGCAAAAGTATACAAGTGTGAAGACGAACTGGGCAAAGTATCGTTTACCGATATCCCTTGTGAGCAAGATGATGAATCAGGCAATCCTCAACAGAACAACAGCACTTCGCAAAGTCCAATAATTAACAAGACTCCAAAAGAGGTTAATTCTATTAAAGAAGCCCTAAACTATGTGGGTTGGAACCAAATAGTGTTATTAAATTTAGACTTAATTGAACAGCAATATATAACTCCTAAAAAAAGCTTCAACTTTGAACATTCCTTTTTAGCACCTAGTCGTTATCAATACTCAACTGTTCCTATCCATAGTGTGACAGCAAGATTTATTAATGGTTTGGGTGAAATTATTTACCAAGGGAAAATATACACAAAAGATTTTTCTTCTAGAACTGATAGCAATGGCTTTTTCAATGCTACTTTTTCTGATATCAATAAACGAATGATGGAGATGGGATTAGAAGACCAGACTGAGAACACTCTTCGCTATGGAAGAGGTAATTGGAGATGGACTCATCGTAATTTCGCCTGTCATGCTCGATCTGACTTTAACCCGAAAAGTTCAATTATTGGTTTGAAAATCACTTGTAAGACGAACAAATAGTTATTATCGTTATCTAATTAATAAAGCCGCGTTATAACACGGCTTTTTCTTTTAATTTAGGTACTTAAACACTACTCTTTTTCATTTTCCATAAAACGTTGTAACTGATCTTTTAAGTTTGGCGGAATGCCTTTAATCACTAGTGTATCGGTTGCTTCGTTGTACGTTACGCGCTCGCCTAAGTGTTTACGTTCAAAACTTACACTTACACCACCACCAAGGCCTGAAAACTTAACCATACTGGTTACTGTTTTTTTATCAACGGGGAAAGTTTCTTCCAAGTCATAGCTTTGCTCTTTGCAAAAACTATCAAACGGACTGTCATCGCCTTTTGTAAGCGTTGCAGATAGATCGCTCACACTTGCATCTTCGCCTGTGGTTACGCAATCATTACAGTAATCAAATACTTGTTTACGTAAATCGTCTTTTTCTGATTTATCAAACTGCTGCTCTGATAAATAATCCTCTACTGCGCTAAGCATTACTTGGCTTTGCTGTTTTGAATCAATACCCTCTTCACAGCCTAAAAAGTCTAAGAAAAAGTCAGCAACTTTACGACCCGCACGACCTTTGATAAACGAAATATAACGATTATCTTCTGCTTGCGTATCCCATGCTGTTAAATCGATACGAGCAGCAAGTTGCATGCGAGATATATCTAAATGGCGAGAAGCCGCTAAATCAAGCTCAGAGGTCATAGAGTAATGCTCTTTAATGTTAATCATCGCAATTAACATGTAATCGGTAGCAACATACTGATAATGACAAAATACTAAATAGCCTGTTTCACTAAATGCATACTTATCAAGCTCTTCTTTTAAAACCGTTGAGGCTTGCTCGGTCATATGCCAAAAGCCTAGCTCATCGTTACGGTAGCTTTGCATTGCAGATGCTACAACGCTGTTTTTATCACCACTGAAAGCACAGTAACCTTTACCTGGCTTACCATTATATGCATGATGTAATTGTTCGATAAAAACGGCTACTTTATCGTTAATTACCATCTCATCATTTCGAAGGTGAATTTGCGTATCGTCGTCTTTTTTGTCTACATAATGAACGACTAATTTTTTAACGTCTGTTGTCATCTTTGTTTTTCACGCCTCTAGTGTTAAAATACGAGAATATAACTATTTTATTGAACCAACTGATGCCAATCTTATCAAAATACTCTAATGAAGAAGTAGAACAAATCGTCGATCAGCTTATTGATGTGCTAACTAAACACAATGCGCCGGTAGATTTAAGCCTTATGTGTTTAGGAAATTCTATCACGCATATCTTAAAAGAGCATGTACCAACAGGGAAAAGACAAGCCGTAACTGAGAACTTTGCAAAAGCTCTATCACAGTCGGTTAAATAAACTCTATGAATTTATCGCAGCACAATCAGTTTTCATCAAAAGCGAGTCAGCTATTAAGCTGGGGCCATTGGTTTACTTTTGCCAATATTGGTTTGGCGCTATTTATTAGCTTAAGCTACTTATTTGCCGACTCGCCACCAACAAGCTTTATGGGCATTACTTATATGCTAGTAACGTGGTTAAGCCACACTAGTTTTATCGCCTTTTTAGCGTTTGTGCTGACGGTATTTCCGCTTAGTTTAATATTCCCCTACCCACGACATATACGAGGCATGGCGGCTGTTATAGCCACACTAGGCGCTTCACTGCTTACCCTTGATGCTTATGTTTACGTTAATTTGGGTTATCATCTAAGTATATCTGCCTTACCTGAGATTATTTCTCTACTGTGGCATCGTTTAACCAGTTCACCTGCTTTAACAACCATTTTAGCCAGTGGGATTGTATTACTTATTTTAGGCTTTCAGCTACTTGTGAGTAATTACACATGGCAACACCTTGAGCGCTTAAAACAATATAAATTTGCACGTTACGCAATTTCATTTTTAATAGTGTGTTTTTCACTTAGTCACAGTATTCATATTTGGGCTGACGCAAATTTAAACTTTGACGTAACGAAGCAAGATAATGTACTACCACTGTCATACCCTACTACCGCTAAAAGTTTATTAGCTAAAAATGACCTGCTTGATATAGAAAGCTATAAGCAAGCACATAACGTAAAAATTAATAACCAAAACATTAGTTATCAAATGCCAAGCCCGCTTGATAAGTGTGAAGACTACACACAAGCCAATGTAGATATTTTTGTATTTGAAACCCAGCAACAACTCGCTAAATTTGTTGCCGATAATAAAAACTTACACAAAACAGAGCAGTTTTTACAGCCAACTAATCACGACGATATGCTATTTAGCTTAGTGTATGGTTTGCCAGCTTTTTATAAAGCAGCAATTTTAAGAGATCAAACTCTTCCCGCATGGCAAAGTCAGCGCCGCAGCATTGAAGTAACCGGCGTGGAAGAACTTAGTTTTATAAATGATCAAGCACATAGTTCTAGCGCAATTAGAGTTATTAAAAGTAGCGATAACGCCGTTGTACGAGATGATAAAACACAGGTTTTTGCTTTTAGTCTTGCCAATAACAAGCAAGAAGTAGTAACAACATCAACTTTATATAGCTCCGACAAACGTATTTCTAAAGTAGATGGACTTATTCAACCTAGCGATTTAATTGCAACAAGTGTTGGCCAATATTTAAATTGTAAAGCCATTGCTAAGCAAACAATGCTGGGCGTTAATTTATACAAGAAAAAAGATGATATGGGCGTGAACTACTCTCAGGGTGTCGTTATAGCCTATAAAAAAGATAGGATTACCTTAATAGATTCAGATGGTAACTTTAAAAACATTTCCGCTGCTGAAGGTTTTTCTATTGAACAAGGTTTAGATATACCATTTTTAGTACAGAGTATTAAAAAGCTCAAAACCTTTACCCAATAACAGTTATCCTAACCTAGCTTGATATACCACCAAGCTAGGTTATAGTTTTATATTGTTGTTAGATATAAAAACCAAGGATGACATGTATGTTTAAAACTTCTTGTTATATTCTCCATTCTAGCTTTTTACTTATCAGTTTTTTTAGCTTTAGCGATACCACTTACTACAAATGTGTAACAGAAAAAGGCACAATCTTTTCTCAACTGCCGTGTGACGACGAAGCAACGACTTATAAAGTTAACACGACGGGTAATCAGTATTCTGGTCCTAAGGTTGACTACACTAAACAACTAAACGAACTTGAGCGTGAAAGGCTTCTATCTGGCTTACAGGCAGAGCTTCGCAGTAATAACCATAAGCTAACAATACTTGATCGTAATAAGCAGCGTGCTGAATACAAACAACAAGAGCGGTTAAATCATATTCTAGCCATTGAAGATAAAAAGCGTATTACCAAAGATATTACTAAAAAATTAAAAATAATTAATAAAGAGTACAAAAAAGATGTATTGGTTATTACTAAACAAATTAAAATTCTCGAAAAAAAGATAGCTCAATACCAATAAATCACTCTTAATTAGCAAGTAATATTTATCTTGGTTTTAAACTTAAAATAACATACCCTTAACACAATAGAGTATAAGCTCTAGGGACTATTAAGGAGTGCAAATGCAGCCTCGCCATATTGCTGAATTAATTTTAACGGGTTTTAAAAGGCACTATCAGCTATTTCAAAAAACAACGGCCAAAGCCCCTCTCGCCTTTGCAAAAAAAGATTGGCAAGCAATTAATGATATCAGCCGTTTGCGTATCAGCTATTATGATGATCGTGTTAACGAAACCACACAAGCGCTAAAAAAAGAAACCCCAACAGAGCAATTAGATGAAAGCCTATGGCTCGAAGTTAAAAAGATATATCAGCACTTTTTATGTTTCCACCCTCAAGCAGAACTCGCCGAAACCTTTTATAATTCTGTATTTTGCCGGCTGTACCATAGGCGCTATTTTCATAATGACTTTATATTTGTAGAAGCAACTTTGAAAGATGCTCCTTCAGTACCTGTTGAGGCCGAATATAGGACATACTTTCCAGTAGTTGATGGCCTAAAGCCAACAATAAAACGCATTATTAATCATTTTGATTTTAAAGCCCCATTTGTAAATTTAGAGCGTGATATTCGCCTTCTTGTTAAAGCTTTTTATAAACAAGCACCCGATACACATCACCAACCTTGGCAAATGCGCTTTGATATTTTGCACACACCTTTTTATCGTAATAAAGCAGCTTATATTGTTGGTCGTGTTGTTTCAAAAAGTGGTGTTCAGCCTTTTATAATCGCCGTATTGCACGATGAAGATAACGGATTATATTTAGATGCACTTTTAACTAAATCATCTCAAATGCGTGTCATTTTTGGCTTTGCCCGCGCCTACTTTATGGTAGAGACTCATGCACCTTCAGCACTTGTCCGGTTTTTGAATCAGCTTATGCCAAACAAAACACTTGCTGAGCTCTATAACGCAGTGGGTTTTCATAAGCAGGGTAAAACTGAGTTTTATCGAGAGTTTTTAAATCACTTATCTCACTCAAGTGATGAGTTTACAATTGCACCGGGTACTCCCGGTATGGTGATGATGGTATTTACCCTTCCCTCATTTGGTTATGTTTTTAAAGTAATAAAAGACAAATTTGGTGAAAGTAAGCCCTTCGGCCGTGATACCGTATTAAAGCGTTATCAACTAGTAAAAAACCATGATCGCGTTGGCAGAATGGCCGATACCATAGAGTATTCTAACGTCGTATTTCCTTTGGCGCGTTTTGATAGTAATTTACTTGCGCAATTACATAAAACAATTGGCTCATCAATGGTAATTGAAGGCGAATGGTTGATCATCAAGCATTTATATATTGAACGGCGCATGACACCACTCAATTTATTTTTAGAAAATGCTGATGAAGAAAGTGCCGCAGACGCGATTGAAGAATACGGGCAAGCTCTAAAAGAAATGATTGCCGTTAATATATTTCCTGGCGATATGCTCTTAAAAAACTTTGGTGTAAGTAAGCACAAACGTATTATTTTTTACGATTACGATGAAGTTCAATACCTAACAGATATGAACTTTAGAGCATTACCGAAAGCAAAGAGCTACGACGATTATTTAATGGATGAACAAAGTTACTCTGTTGCACCACAAGATGTATTCCCAGAGCAGTTATGTACATTTGTAATGCCTAATCCTATGTATAAAAAGTTTTTCCTCAGCACTCATCCAGAGCTTATAGATGTTAGCTTTTGGAAGCAGGCGCAACAAAATATAAAAAATGGGCAGGTAAGTCATATTTACCCATACCCGACAGCACAGCGATTTATCCATCACTGGTAGACGCAAAGGACACACAATGAATATAAGTAAAATAGATTTAAATTTACTCGTTTATCTCGATACATTGCTTCGAGAATGCAACGTAACACGCGCTGCTAATCAATTGAGTATTACGCAGCCCGCAATGAGTAATGGCCTTAAACGTCTTCGTAACTTATTTAACGACCCTATTTTAGTTCGTACCAGCGATGGTATGGTCCCGACAGAGCGCGCTTTAGAGTTACAACCCGTTATTCGTGGCATATTAATGACGCTTGAAGAAACCCTAGCACCTAATAGAGAATTTGAGGCAAGCCAGAGTAAACGTGTATTTAGAATAATGGCCAGTGATTACGCTGCAAGTACGTTAGCGCCAAAGCTCTTAAGTAAACTACACGAAGAAGCCCCCGATACTACTTTAGATATACTCACACCAAGTGATGTAACCTTTCATGACGTAGAAAACGGTAAAGTAGATATGGCAATCAACCGTTTTGAAAACTTACCTCAGTCTTTTCATCATAAACGTATTTGGAAAGACAGTTTTTGCTGCTTAGTTAAGGCCGACAACCCTATTATTGAAAACTTTAGCCTCGACAGCTACTTAAAAGCGCGCCATATATGGGTGAGTAAAACAGGTTTTGGTGTAGGTGTGGGCATGGACCCTAAAGATGTGCAAAAACTTGGTTGGGTTGACGAAGCACTTGCCCACTTTGGTAAACATCGTAACATTGCCACTTTTACGCGTAACTACCATGTAGCGATTCATTTAGCTAAAGAGAAAAATTTGATTGCGACCCTTCCTTCAAAAGCTGCAAATATATACTTAGATGATCCGGGGCTTAAAATTTTAGAGCCACCGTTTCCAATTCCTCCTTTTGAGCTTGATATGATTTGGAGCCCACTGTTGCATCGCGATGCGAGCCATATCTGGTTACGCCAAAAAGTAGCCGAAGTAGCTGAAGAGCTAAAATAACTTTATTACACAATATAATGTAAAAATTGCTAGGTTAATACTTCCCTCATTAACTTAGCCCCTTTCTGCAATTAAATTAAATCAATAAAATCAAATAATTACATAAAATAAAAACGTGGAACATACATTGCTTTATTAAATTGAACTATACATTCATTTAATAAAAGAGGTCATTATGAACACCCATCAAGGATCAGAAGTAAATCATATTACTGACATCATTCAAGTTATGAACAGCGGCATCGACTTTTATCAAAAAGCACAGGAAAAAGTTGAAGACCCTGCTATTGGCGCACTTTTTCAGCGTATGATAGATGCCCGAAAAGTGAGTGTTGAGCGCTTGCAGCCATATGCAATTAATGAAAAAGGCGAACGCGAAGATGGTTCATCTTTCGCAGTTGAAGCACGACGTGCATACACAGCCTTACTTACTACATTCACCTCACATAACGACAGCACGTATGTAAAAGAGCTTGAAGAAGTAGAAGATAAAACGCTTGTAGAAATTAAAGCCGCTATGGATAAACCACAACCGGCTGATTGCGAAGCTGCACTGGCTAAAACATTATTAACAATGCAAAGCTGCCATGCAGAAATGAGCCGTATGCAAAAGCAGTAAGCTTACATAACGCATAAATACAACCCAGCCTAGCGCTGGGTTTTTTATTGCCTCTAATACCAATCTGCATAAATCTTTAAGCAATTTAACGAATTAAATCACACTATAACGATGCCATATAGACCCCATATATAAGCAAATTGGTATAAACACCACCTTATTTCGCCACATTTTAAATACATAATGAATACAAATATTTAATGTTATTAGAATATTTATTTAACCACGCTTTATTTTTGCTGTGCTAATTTTGTTAGTAGGTACCTAAAACCTTGCTGTGGCGCCGCAGCATTTAATTAAAAATAAGGTCCAATATGAAAAGTAAACTAACTAAACTGCAAAATAATGCTGATGTAGATATGACCTCGATGTTAGACATAGTGTTCATATTACTAATTTTCTTTATTGTAACTACATCTTTTGTAAAACCTGTGGCTATTGAATTAAACCGACCACTCGACAGCCCTCAAATAGATAAGCCTGTTAAAAATGCTTTATTTAGAATTGATGAAAGTAACGCAGTATATTTTTCAGGGAGGTTAATTGATTTAGAGCAAGTTGCGACTAATTTAGCGATATTCGCGGCTAAATATGAAATAAGTTCGGTACTTATAACCGCAGACGAAAACAGTACTCATAATACTTTAATGAGTGTAATGAATAATATTAAGCAATACGATGATTATTCAATAAGTTTGATTTCTAAATAAAACAGCCCAATATAAAACCAAAAAAAGGGCCTTACGGCCCTTTGAGTTAAATAACGAAAGGGAGGTTATTAATTAAAAACGGTATTCTGCGCCTATGTAGTAGTAGGCACCGTTAAATCCAAATGGAGCAGAACGACGTGAGTAGTCAAACACACCTGAGCTACTTATTACTGTGTTGCCACTAGCATCCACAATAGTACCTGAGCGAGAGTTACCTATTTCGTTTTTATCTGGGTAAACATCAAACAAGTTATTTGCACCAATATTTACCGATAAATCTTCAGTAACGAAGTAGTTAACTTTAACGTCAGTTAAAATTTCTGCGCCATACGTTTGACGACCACCGTCTTCTACTGTGTACTCACCAAAGCGATTAAGTGACAGGTTAACTGTCCAATCATCACGTTGATAAAGTGCACTTAAGTTAATACGATCCTCTGGTTGCCACTCTTCAATAATAGAGATGTCTTCAGCTGAAAATATATCTTCTACGTTTACTGTCTCAAGGCTTGAGCCAGCAGGCGAAAATAACGATACAACATCTGTTTTAGTAAAGTTAGCTGCAAGTGTAAAATCAAGCGTGCCGCCTAAACCTTCAGTGTTCCACGTTGCTACAAAATCAACACCACGAGTTTCTGTATCAGCACCATTTAAGAAGAACTGACCTACGCCAGCACCCGCACTATTTAGTGCAGCATCAAGGCTTGTAGATAAACCTTTACCTAAGCGGTCACTAATTACAATACGGTCGTCAATATCAATTGAGTAGTAATCAACGGTTACATTAATATTATCTGTAACGTTATATACAATACCTAAACTACGGTTTTGTGATTTTTCTTCTTTAAGCTTTGGAATACCTAAGCTTTGCGCAAGTGTTGAATCATTTCTAAATGTACCAACCTCTTCTGCAACTAAATTACCATTAGTACCAACAACAAATTGCGTACTTACGTTATTAAAGTAAAGCTGCTGCATTGAAGGCGCTCTAAAACCTGAGCTTAATGCACCACGTAGTGAAATATCGTCGGTTACAGACCAGTTACCAGCAAGCTTAAAGTTTACTGTATCACCAAAGCCTTTGTAGTTATCGTAGCGAAGTGCACCCGATAAAATTACATCTTCAATCACATAAGCTTCTGCATCTATGTAAAATGAAATTACATCACGCGATTCATCAACTGATGACGCAGGAGCTGAACCACCAAAACCTTGTGAACCACCTGATGCATCTTCAGAACCAACACCACCACTTAAGCCGTTGTAAATACTTACCCCGTTGGTTGTATCGTAATCGCGGTATGCGTACTCATTGCCTTCTAAAATGCGATATTCGTCAGTACGGATTTCAGCACCCATTGCTAAAGAATAATCATCAAAGTTTTGCGTAAAATCAATATTGATTGTTTGCAGTGATAATTCCATGCCGTAAGCGTACGCTTCACGTGGGATAGTTGTACGAATATCAGCAGCACTTAAACCTTGGTCATAACGTAAAAAGTTAGCGTATGAGGCATTGATAGTGTCACTTGTCGTGTAATCAATGCTGTTTTCACCATAAGTGTATGATAAATCAAGGCTTGCATCGTTATCAAACTCAGTTTTATAACCAAAGTTGTACGAGATATCGTCGATAGTTGTATTAATTTTTGGTAAGAAACCTAGCGGAATCGTCGCATCATTATCTTGTAGTACTGGGTTACCACCTGCATTTGCATTATGACGGAAAAATGCAGCCGACTCATTTTCACGTGTTGAGTAAGTAATAAAGCCGTAAAGCTCGCCATCACCTAACTCGTAACCGGTATTAATTGTTAAACCAAACTGCTGAGAATCAGCATCACCAATTCTGAATGTATCACGATCGGCTGTCAGCTCACGCGGATCGCCAGCAAGTAAAGTGCCGTCACTTAGTTCTGTACAACCATAAAACTGACAAGAGCCATGTAAACCTGCACGGTTAGTAGGTGCACGGTCACGGTAATTGATAGTTGTATTTAAATAACCGTCATCACCTAGCGCAAAGCCTTTATTAAAATCAAGGTTAATGGTTTCGCCATCGCCTTCAGAATATTGACCGTAGTTAATAGCCGCTTTGCCACCTTCGCTACCATCTTTAAGCACAATATTAATAACACCTGCAATTGCATCAGAACCATACTGAGCAGCAGCGCCATCACGTAATACTTCAATGCGTTTAATTGCAGAGGCTGGAATTGCATTCATGTCAGTACCTGCGGTACCACGCCCAACAGAGCCATTAATATGAATAATACTTGCTTGGTGACGACGTTTGCCGTTAATTAACACCAATGTTTGATCGGGGCCCAAACCGCGAAGTGTCGCAGGTCTTAAAGCATCAGTACCGTCACTAATTGCAGAGCTTGAAAAGTTAAATGAAGGGGCGATAGACTGTAGCATACGACCAACTTCTGTTTGGCCCGTATTTTCAAGCGCTTCTGCACTTAAGATATCTACTGGAACGGGTAAATCTTCAACTGAACGTCCTGCTACACGGCTACCGACTATAGCAATTTTTTCAATTTTTTCTTGAGCGACTTCTTCTGCTGCGTTTACACCTTGCGAATTTACTGCAAGTAAAGCTGGTAATACTGCTGCACTGACCGCTGAAAGCTTCATCATGTTGTTATCATTCCTGTTGATTTGTTTGAGTTTTATACTCAGTAAACCATTTTGATCAACAACCGCATCGAGTTCAGTCCCACCTAATAATGCCTCTAGAGCATCTAGCTGAGTGTAAAATCCATAAACTGAATTTGCGTCATACTGCTTTGCCAACTCATAAGAAAACACCACGGTTTGCTCTGTTTGTTTAGCATATTCAATTAAGGCTTTGTCTGCTCGCTGCGCTTTTATATCAAATTGCACCATTTGCCCAGTGGTTTGAGTTGCTGCTTGTACACTCAAGCTAAAAATAGCCGGTACAAGCACACTAAATCCACTCAATAAATGCGTTTGGTTACTGCGCAACTTATATAAACAGCTGACAAACAAAAATCCTCTATGGTTTTGTTTCTTTTTTTTAATATTTTTTTTACGTTCAATCTTTATTGATGCAACTTTATCTAACATTAGTTTGATTTGCATAACGTCTACTTATGATTCTGTATGGTGTTTTAGCGTTACTACATGCTCACCTAAACGCTCATGATCAATCGAAAAATTAGTTTGTAAACTTTCTAGTAAACCTTCAACGTCACCCGCTTTAAATACCCCAGCTACTTTAATACTGGCAAGCTCGGCTGATGAAAGCTCAAAACGTGTGGCGGTATAGCGACTTACTTCATTTAAAGCATCGCTTAGCTCTTCTCCATTAAAAATAAGCATGCCATTTTGCCATGCCAAATCGCGTTGTACGTCGTTCATTGAAAGCTGGGTAATTGGCTTTGTAACACTCTGCTCTATAATTACTTTTTCGCCTGAGGTAACAATATTGGCATTAATTAGACGAATTTTTTGCGTGCTGTTATCTGCAAGCTGATAATCTTTAAAGTCATTTGCATCAACCGCTACACTAGGGTCGGTGATCATCACTTTGCCTTCGGTAACAACAAGCTCTAAATCTGATGAGGTATTACGCTGTACATTAAACACGGTACCGAGTGCGGTAAAGCTTTTGTCGCCGGCCATAACACTAAACGGACGCGTGGCATCTTTTGCTACATTAAAACGCCCTTCTCCTCGACTAAGTAACAACTGCCTGCGGCCTTTGCTATAAGCAACTTCTAGTAAGCTATTAGTATTAAGCTGCACTATAGTGCCGTCTGGCAATACATACGTTGCTTGCTCGCCTACTTTTGTTTTGTAAATTTTAGTGTAGTTAACTTTTGCAAGCTCTTGGTTATAGCCGTTTTCTAAATTAATTAATAAGTAGCTGCATACCATTAGTGCTGCAAATAAACTCGCTGCAATTGAGTAAGAAAACATCCACTTATTTTTTGATGCTTTAGTATTGTTACGCTGAGGAAATAAATGACTTAATTCATTTAACACCGAAAGCTCATCCCAAAGCTGAGCAAGCTCGTATATAGAGTCTTGATGGGCGATGCTTTGCATCATCCATAATTTAAATTGCTCTTTTTCATCATCAGTTAAACCACGATCAATCGCGCTTATCCAATCACATGACTTTTCTAAAATTAAATCTTTTGAATTAAATTGATGAACATTACTCATTCTGCGACCCTCTTAACTGATATAGGGTGTGCTTGAGCTTTAGGGTTTGTTTGAGGGCTTTGCTCATGTTCACGCATGTACAACATGGTTTGTAACAATCCTTTGGCAATGTGTTTTTCAACAGTGCTTTGGCTTAACTGCATTTGGTCTGCGATCTCTTTTTGGCTCATGCCGTAAACTTTTTTTAATATAAAGCATTTACGAATCGATGAGCTTAGTTGCTCAGTAGCTCTACAAAAAAGTAAAAAGCGCTCTTTAGATGTGTATTCATCCTCAAGCTTCATTGATTTAAGTAATACGGGTAATTCGTTATCATTTTCTAACGAATCATTAAATTTGTTGTCCCACTTAGCTATATGGTTAAGTGCTAGGTGTTTTGCTGTTTTAAGCATGTAACTGCGGGTAAACTGTATATCTTGCTTTAAATCAGCTTCGTAGCTTTTTACAAAGGTTTCTTGCACAATATCTTCTACATCGTCGGGTTGAACAATGCGCGATACAAAACGTTTGAGCTGTTTAGATATATCAACAAATGTTGACGTGAATTTTACTTTTTTCGTCATCCTTAACATCCACCTGTTGTTATTTTTATTACTAGGCCGTGTTGACCTTTCGTGGTTGAATTTACAGCAGTACGTTTGGTATTTAGGCAAGGCAGAGCCTATGTAGTGTGGTTATTCCCCATAAATAGGTGATAACGCAGCATAAATGCCAAACATGCGCTGCCCTTTGAGCTCGATCTAGGGACGATTAACTCTTTGTTGCACGGTTTTGACTTAGCCCGCTAGGTTACAAACCTCGCGCCGCGATTAAATCGACCCTAGATTGAACAAATTTCAATCCACAAAGGTAAACACGCCCCAATAGATTACGAGTTTTTGATATAAAAACAAGCTCAAATGTTAATTATGGGTTATTTAAATGGATAGGAAGATAAATGAGTAAATTTTTAGATTATATCCGGCTTAGTTTCTTTGCATTTGGTTTACTACTTGGAGTGCAAATTCCTGCATTTGTAAGCGATTTTGGCCAAGCATTATCAGCCCAATTAATTGAAGCTAATAATGCCATTGCGCCTTTTAAAAGCGATGCAGCTAAGTATTTTAATAATGATTTAAGTAAGCTAATTAAACACTATAAAAATATTGATGATGGGATTGTGAATAAAGGTGCAAGTAATATCAGTACACTTTACACACGACAACAAGACTTACAAATCGCTGTAAATAGGTTTGCGCAATCTCCATATATTTTTACTATGATCAGTGGCATGAGCGATGTAAAGCAACAAGTGTGGCAACGCTTTGAAGGTCAAATCATTTTAAAAAAAGACTCTATTATAGCCGCCATTGTTGCAGCTATTATAGTTGCCTTACTTGCCGAGCTTACTGGTTATTTGTTTTTAACTGGAGTAAAACGCTCATTTAAACGCTTATTCGCAGCTCAAAAATAGTGATTTCATAAAGTCATAAAATACATCGGTTTTGCGGGTAGTTAAGCTATTTTGCGGACGCAAAAACCAAACTGGTGCATCATCTTGTGCCATGACACCGGGCATAACTTCAACTAAAATGCCATTTTTAATATCTTCATGAATAGCTATCATTGATTTAATTGCAATGCCATGACCTGCAATGGCTGCTTGAGTCATATTGTCGGAATTAGAAATAGTAAAGCGTGTTCTTGCATTAAAAGTATGTGTTTTACCTTGTTCATCAAAAAGCTTTAATTGGCGCTGCCACGGCAGGCAAACCCAATAGTGTTCGCTCAATTGAGCTAAGCTTTTAGGCATGCCATATTTTTTTATGTAGCTAGGAGCTGCGCAAAGTATACGTTTGTTGTTTACTATTTTTCGTGACAGTAAACCGGAATCATTTAATTGTCCTACACGAATTGCCACATCTTGTGCGTCATCAACCACATTTACAAAATGATCTGTAATTAAAAAATCAAGTTTTAGTTCAGGATAGGCCTGCTCTAACTCATTAAGCCTTGGCATTACGTATTTTGAAAAAATCCAAGGGGGCATAGTCACGCGTAATAAACCACTCACAGATGAACTACGCGCACCAATGCTATGCTCAGCGTCGTGCAGCGCCTCCATTATAGCGCCAACTCGCGTATAAAATATTTCACCTGCGGGAGATAACCGTACTCGTCGGCTATCTCTAAAAACAAGTACTGTTGCAAGCTCACGTTCTAATTTACTTAAGCGATGGCTTACCGTTGCAGGCGATAAACGCTGCTCTCGTGCAGCAGCAAGCACCCCTTTATTTTCAACTACTGCTATAAATGTTTCTAGGTCGCTTAAATTATACATAAAGATGCCATTGTGCACTTTTCAATGTTTAACATTTTCGAATGAAGCTTTCAGTTTTGCAATGTTTATTTAAATATGTAAAACACTATAATTGCAAATAATCTAATTATTGAGGTTCAATCATGAGTTTAAAAGCGCAAATAGATGCCTATAACGTACAAAAAGATGCCAAGTTACCGGCTGACGTTTTAGCATTAATGAACACTACAAACGAAGAGCTTATTGCACAGCATATTAAAGACAATGCGTTGCAAATTGGTCAAAAGGTAGAAAACTTCAGCCTAGCCAACCATAACGGCGAAAACATTGAGCTTGCGGATTTATTAAAAAAAGGCCCGGTAATTATTAGCTTTTATCGTGGTGGCTGGTGCCCATATTGTAATTTAGAGCTAAAAGCACTTAATGACTACTTACCGCAATTTAAAACTCAAAATGCTCAGTTAGTCGCAATATCACCACAACTGCCTGATGAAACTCTCTCAACTGCACAAAAAAACGATCTTGAGTTTGACGTGCTTTCAGATGTTAGTAATAAAGTAGCTGAGCAATTTGGTTTATTGTTTACACTTGATGAGCGTATTCAAGCGTTATACACACAATTTGGTATTGATTTTGAACACTACTACGGCGATAAAAGCTTTAAATTGCCGCTACCGGCTACTTATGTGATAAACCAAGAAGGTGTTATTACATACGCATTTTTAAACGAAGACTACACCCTACGCGCAGAACCTACTGATATTATGGCAGCACTTGAATCGGAGAATAACTAATGTCTATTTTAAAATCGTTAAAAACACTTACTCTTTCACTACTTGTAGGCACAAGCCTTGTATCTGGTTATGCAGTCGCTGATGAACCAAAAGAACAAACAAAGCCCAAAGTGCTTATTTTTGATGTAAACGAAACCCTACTTGATTTAACGTCAATGCGTACCTCTATTGGTAAAGCACTAGGCGGGCGTGAAGATTTATTACCACTTTGGTTTTCGACTATGCTGCACCATTCATTAGTAGATACAGTAAGCGGTAGTTATCACGACTTTGGGCAAATTGGGGTGGCATCACTTCTTATGGTTGCTCAAAATAACAATATTGATATTACTAGTGAACAAGCTAAAACAGCTATTGTTACGCCTCTTTTAACGCTTCCTCCACACAGCGATGTTAAAGAAGGACTGGCAAAACTTAGAGCACAGGGCTATAAATTAGTAAGCCTTACAAATTCTTCAAACAAAGGTGTAAAGGCACAGTTTGAAAGCGCTGGTTTAATGTCTTACTTTGATGCACGTTACAGCATTGAAGATATTAAAATTTACAAACCAGACTTACGTGCTTATGAATGGGTACTTAAAAAGCTAAATGTAGCACCAAATGAAGCAATGATGGTTGCAGCCCATGGCTGGGATGTTGCTGGCGCAAAAGAAGCGGGTTTACAAACCACTTTCATTGCACGCCCAGGTAAAGCACTTTATCCATTAGCTAAAAAACCAGATCACGTTGTGAAAGATTTACATGAATTAGCCGCTCTACTTAAATAAGTATGCGCTGATGAATCAATACCCAAGCGGCCAATGTTAGGATGACATTGGCCGCTTTTTTATACCTAACCCTAATAATTTAGAATTTTAGTGTATTTATTTTCATAAAAAACATGTTAAAAAATTGAATGTAAACAAAGCATTTAGCCCGCTATGAGTTACTTTATCTGCTAGCAATTTAGTACTCACAACGCTACTATTAAATAAATACGTGGTGGAGAACATAATGAATAGTGAAAGATTAGGTGAGTTTGAGCAGTACTTTCAAATTAATGAAAGTATAAGAGTGAATTTATTCGCCGTATCGAACGGACAAGTTCCTAAATCGCAGCTTGAGCTAGAAGACGATATCCCCCCACTATTTAGATTAGCAAATGAAGTAAGTGAACTTGAGCAAAGCTCGTTACGCCCGCTGCGTAACTTAGGCGATATAGCACAAGAACTAGCTACATTTTTACAAGCGCAGTCACGTAAAATAGATTTAATAATGAGCCATATTTTGGCCTCAGAACAAGCCCAAGATAATGCAATTCAATGTGATAGCTACGGCGGGGGCGGTATTCGCTTTACATCACCCGAAGTACACTCAATTGGCCAAGCATTTAGAACAAAACTGTTTTTGCACCACGAAGCCTCTGCGGTTTATTGTTACACCGAAGTTGTGGCAGTAGAAAAACAAGATAGCGAACATTACCAATACACCATGCTCTTTACCGCAATTAGAACCACTGACCAAGAACTTATTGTTAGAGCGAGTTTACATGCTCAAACCCGTCAACTTAAAAAACGTCAAGAACTTGATCAAAACCAAGCCGACCTAAACAGTGATAATTAGCTGACATCTTTATGTAAAATGCTAAACTAGCGTCATCTTAATTAGTATATAAAATTCATGAACTTTAGACTTTTACCAGAATGGGCCGAGCAAGACGCTGTTATGCTTACATGGCCTCATAAAGACACAGATTGGGCTGATAATTTAGCACGTGTAGAACCTGTATATATTGAGCTTGCTAAGCATATAACAACGCAGCAACAGCTTGTTATTGTGGCGCATAATAGTGCCTTAAAAATGCATATTACAGCATTGCTAAATAGCGCTAACATCTCTCTTAAACGTGTTCATTTTGTAGTAACGCCTACCAACGATACCTGGGCGCGCGATCATGGTCCGCTTACTTGCGCCGCTATTGATTCACCAGAACAACTAAAAGTATATGATTTTACTTTTAATGGTTGGGGCAATAAATTTGAAAGCGCATTAGACAATCAAATTAATCGTACTTTGGTAAAAGAGCTAAGTAGCACAAACAACCAATATCAAGCGCTCGATATGGTACTTGAAGGTGGCGGTATTGAAATAAACGAGCATGGTGTGTTGCTAACAACCAGCGAATGTTTGCTTAACAAAAACCGTAACTCAGATTTAAACCCTGCTGACATAGAAGTACTTTTAAAAGAGCACTTGGGCGCAACACATTTTTTATGGGTTGATCATGGCTATTTAGCGGGTGATGACACCGACAGCCACATTGATACCTTAGTGCGCTTTGCTCCAAATAATACCCTTGTATATGTGCAGTGTGACGATAAAACTGATGAGCACTTTAGCGCACTTGATGCAATGGAAAAACAACTAAAAACCTTTAAAACTGCCGATAACACCCCATATAACTTAATTGAGTTACCGTGGCCAAAAGCCGCTTATGACGATGAGCAAACACGCTTACCGGCTACCTACGCTAACTACTTAATTATTAATAATACTGTGCTTGTGCCAACGTATAATGATGCCAATGATGAACGTGCTCTAGCACAAGTTCAAAAAGCATACCCACAACACACTATTATTGGCGTTAATTGCCAACCAATAATTGAACAATTTGGCAGCCTGCACTGTATTACAATGCAATTACCTCGTGGATTTTTAGCTGGAGCAGCACAATGACAAGCCCTGCAAAATTAACCGTTGCGTTAGTGCAACAAAGCAATACCGATAACGCTCAGCACAATATGGCAAAATCAATGAGTGCCATTCGTGAAGCCGCTCAAAAAGGTGCAAAACTGGTTGTACTTCAAGAGCTACACCGAAGCCTCTATTTTTGCCAAACCGAAAATGTTGACGTATTTGATTTAGCCGAAACCATTCCAGGCCCTAGCAGTAACGCCTTAGGTGAGCTTGCTAAAGAGCTAAGCATTGTTATTGTGGCCTCTTTATTTGAAAAACGCGCTACGGGCCTTTATCACAACACCGCGGTTGTATTAGAACAAGATGGCAGTATTGCGGGTAAATACCGCAAAATGCATATTCCTGATGATCCAGGTTTTTACGAAAAATTCTACTTTACCCCTGGTGATATCGGTTTTGAGCCTATTCAAACCTCGGTGGGTAAATTAGGCGTGCTAGTATGTTGGGATCAATGGTTTCCTGAAGCTGCCCGCTTAATGGCAATGGCAGGCGCTGAAGTGTTAATTTACCCAACCGCTATTGGTTGGGATCCTAACGACGACATTGCTGAGCAAACTCGTCAAAAAGATGCGTGGGTTATTAGTCAGCGTGCCCATGCTGTTGCCAATGGTGTACCAGTAATTAGCTGTAACCGTGTCGGCCATGAAAGTGACCCAAGTGCGCAAAGCGATGGTATTGCGTTTTGGGGGAATTCGTTCATTGCAGGCCCACAAGGTGAATTATTAGCTGAGGCTAATAATACTGATGAGCAAATTTTAGTTGTTGAAATTGATCAAAAACGCTCAGAAAACGTAAGACGTATCTGGCCGTTCTTGCGTGACCGTAGAATTGATCACTATAAAGACCTAACAAAAATATACCGAGACTAAGAAATCTTAACTCAAGATGGCTCTTACTTGCTAAGAGCCAACTATAAATGGAGTAATAAATGGCGTTTGAGCAATGGGCAGCCTTGCCTTGGGTAAAATCTCAAAAAGATAAAATTCAATGGGGCCAGCTAAGCGGAAGTGGTTTAAGTATTGCCATTGCTGAAGGCGTTAAACAACAAGACAACTTAGTCTTAATTGTTACGCCTGATACACCAAGCGCACTACGCCTTGAAACAGAATTAGAATATTTATTACCCGATAACCCAGTAATGGTATTTCCTGATTGGGAAACTCTGCCATACGATCACTTTTCTCCCCATCAAGATATTATTTCAGCCCGTTTAGCCACTTTAAATACCTTAAAAAAAGAACAACAAAGTGTGTTAATTGTGCCTGTATCTACCTTAATGTTGCGCACAGCCCCGGCCTCCTTTATTTACGGTTCAACAATAAACTTTAAAGTGGGCGACAAGCTAGACACACATAACTTTCGTGACAACTTAGAACAAGCTGGTTATTTAAATGTTCAACAAGTAATGGAGCACGGCGAATACGCTATACGCGGCTCTATCGTTGACTTATACCCAATGGGTAGCCCGCATCCATTTAGACTCGATTTTTTTGATGACGAACTCGACACAATTCGCTTATTTGATGTAGAAACGCAGCGTTCTGATGAAAAAGTAGATAAAATTGAGCTACTTCCAGCGCATGAATTTCCTACTAACGACGCTGATATTGAACGTTTTAGAATAAGCTACCGCGAAAAATTTGGTGCAAGCTCGCAGCAAGACTCTGTATACATGCAAGTAAGCAAAGGTAACTGGCCTGCCGGTATCGAATACTACATGCCGTTGTTTTTTGAAAAGCTAGCAACTATTTTTGACTACTTGCCAGATACGACAACTGTTATGCAGCTGGGTGATTTAGAGCACGCGGCAGACACCTTTTGGCACGATGTAAATGTACGCTATGAGAACCGCAGAGTTGACCCACTTCGTCCATTACTTGAACCCAATGCGCTTTATCAGCCTATTGAAGAGCTGTTTTCTAATTTAGGCAATTTTGCACGTATTCGTTTATCCCTTGCAAAGCTTGGTACTAAAGCGGGCAATAAAAACTTAAGCGTTAGCGAGCTGCCTGCTATTCGAATTGATCATAAGCAGCATGAACCTTATGCCGCGTTTATAAATTATGTAGCAGAGCAAAAAAAGAAAAAAGGCCGCATATTACTCAGTGTTGAATCCGATGGTCGTCGCGAATCATTACTGAGCATTCTAAAGCCAAGCGGTTTAAAATTTAAAGAATTTGAAACACTCGAACAATTTACAAAAAGCGCGAGTGATGTAGGTTTAATAGTAAGCCCGCTTGAACAAAGTGTCGTACTTGGTACTAAACCAAGCCTTTCTATTATTACCGAGCAAGAACTGCTTGGTATAAAAGTATCTCAGCGCAGACGCCGCAAGCACAAGTACGAAGCCAGCCAAGATGCGCTAATCCGTAATTTAGCTGAGCTTAAAGAAGGCCAACCTGTTGTGCATCTCGATCATGGTGTTGGGCGTTACCAAGGTTTGCAAACAATTGATGCTGCAGGTGTAATTACTGAGTTTGTTACGATTACTTACGCAAGTGAAGCTAAACTTTACGTGCCAGTGTCTGCACTGCATATGCTGAGTCGTTACTCTGGCGGTGAAGAAGCCAGCGCCCCGCTGCATAAGCTTGGCTCAGATGCATGGGAAAAAGCAAAAAAACGTGCGGCTGAAAAAGTTCGCGATGTAGCAGCCGAATTACTCGACATTTATGCACAGCGCCAAGCAAAACCGGGTAATAAGTTTACTCTAGACGCCCCTGCATATCGCCAATTTAGCGATAGCTTCCCGTTTGAAGAAACTGACGATCAGCGCAACGCCATAGAAGCGGTGTTAGGTGATATGCAATCAAAGCAAGCCATGGACCGCTTAGTGTGTGGTGACGTAGGCTTTGGTAAAACAGAAGTGGCCATGCGCGCTGCTTTTGTAGCGGTTAACGATGATAAACAAGTGGCAATTTTAGTGCCTACCACCTTGCTGGCTCAGCAGCACTATGAAAACTTTAAAGACCGTTTTGCTGATTTTCCTATTGAAGTTGGTGTACTTTCGCGCTTTAACTCCACTAAAGAGCAAAAAGACACGCTTGAGAAAATGGCAAACGGTAAGCTCGATATAGTTATTGGCACACATAAACTTATTCAGCATGACATTAAATTTAACGATTTAGGCTTACTCATTGTTGATGAAGAGCATCGCTTTGGTGTTCGCCAAAAAGAGAAAATTAAAGCCCTGCGTGCCGATGTAGACATACTCACACTAACTGCAACGCCAATACCGCGTACACTTAACATGGCCATGAGCGGAATGCGCGATTTATCAATAATCGCAACGCCACCGGCTAAACGTTTAGCGGTAAAAACCTTTGTACGCCAACGCGATGTAGAACTAATACGCGAAGCTGTACTGCGTGAAATTAAACGCGGTGGCCAAGTTTACTTTTTGCATAACAATGTGGAAACTATTGACCGTGTTGCGCAAGAAATTAGTGAATGGGTCCCTGAAGCAAGCGTCACCTCAGCCCATGGTCAAATGCGCGAGCAAGAGCTTGAGCAAATAATGACTGACTTTTATCATCAAAAATACAACGTGCTGGTATGTACCACGATTATCGAGACCGGTATTGATGTACCGACAGCCAACACCATTATTATGGATAGAGCCGATAAACTTGGCCTTGCGCAATTACACCAATTACGTGGACGAGTTGGTCGAAGCCATCATCAAGCGTATGCCTATTTACTCACAGGTGACCCTAAAGCACTCTCTAAAGACGCGAGTAAACGCTTACAAGCAATCGAATCGTTGGAAGATTTAGGCGCGGGTTTTGCCCTTGCTACACACGATTTAGAAATTCGTGGCGCTGGTGAGTTACTTGGCGACGATCAATCAGGTCAAATGCAAACAATCGGCTTTAGTTTGTACATGGAAATGCTTGAGCAAGCCGTAAATGCGCTACGTGAAGGAAAAGAGCCAACGCTTGAAGATCTACTTAAAAAACAAACCGAAGTAGATTTAAAACTGGCTGCACTATTACCTGATGATTACATACACGATGTTAATGCACGCCTAGGTATGTACAAGCGAGTTGCTAGTTGTGCTAACCTTGATGATATGGATGAACTACAGGTAGAACTTATAGACCGCTTTGGTTTACTGCCTGATGCCGCTAAAAACCTATTTAGCCTACAATTATTAAAAATGCAGGCAAGTAATTTAGGGATAACAAAAATTGAGGCAAATCCAAAAGGTGGTTACTTTGAGTTTAGCCAAGATACTAAGGTTAACCCTAGCTTCATCATTGGTTTGATACAAAGTGCGCCTAAGGTGTACAAAATGGATGGCGCAAATAAACTGCGCTTTGCAATTAGTGAAGCTAACGCTCGCGAACGCTTAAAAATGGTCACTGCAATGATTGCAGATTTCGAAAAAAAGGTTAGCCATTAATGTTGCTAAAAAAATCGCTAGTTATTTTATGCTGCTTGTTTAGCAGCACTGCATTTGCAGAACGCTGGTTTGAGGTTGAGGTGCTTGTATTTAAGCAGCGCCCTGCTCCGTATTTGCAAGAAGATTTTACACTTAAGCACAAAGCTATTGAGGATAAAAACTCTCTAGATTTAATGACCCCTCTTTATACAGAGCAAGCAATGCAAGCCTGTATAGATGGTGATGAGCGTTTTCAAAAACGCTCTTTTACCGACTCATTAGTTAATTCAAACCCACAATCGGGTGTATGCGGTGACAGTACAAACTACCTACAAAGCTACGATGAGCTACCTGTAACACCTCTAGCACCCGCTAAAGATGATATGCAGCAAACTTATTTATTAGCGCCAGAACAACTGCAATTTAAAGCGCAGTACCGACAGCTAGATCGCAAAGGATTAACACCTATTCTACATACTGGCTGGCGCTTTGAAGGCGCAATTAAATCGCGTGCTCCAAGTATGCATTTAATAGCAGGTAAACACCTTAAAAGTGATTCCAACGTAACCCCTAGCTATTTAAATCCTGATTTTGTAAGTTTATTAAACTCACAACCTGAACTGTTTAACGACCCAAACCAATCAAAAGCAGAATGGGAACTAGACGGTTTATTTAAAATACACTTACGACATTATTTATACATTACAGCTAATTTTGATATTAGCCAAAAACTAGAAAATGGCGATATAGAGTCAGCCCGCTTTTCTCAGTTTAGACGTGTAATAAGTGGTGAAGTACATTACTTTGACCACCCACGAATGGGCATGATCGTCCAAATCAGAAAATTCAAACATTAATACTAAGTAGGATATAACAATGAAAAAACTCCTTATCATCGCAGCTACACTAAGCCTTGCGGCTTGTTCTAAGGTAAGTCTTGAGAGTTACGAAAAAATCAAAGTAGGTATGGACAAGACTGAAGTTGAAACCATTTTGGGAAGTGCAGATAATTGTGTTGAAAAAACACTGCATACTAATTGTGTGTGGGGCGACGAAGCAAAAAATATCGAGATCACGCTAGTATCAAACAAAGTAACTTTATATAGTAAACATGGTTTAGCTAATAAATAAATTTAAAAAAGGGACTGATTTTATCAGTCCCTTTTTTAATTACTAAAATTCATTTTTTGGAGTAGATAAGCTCAATATTAACGATTTTACTACGATTTAACGTTATTTTATAGCGTTGGTAGAGTGTTCTATCTTCCTCAGTTAGCACAAGCACCATGTTAAGTTGATAGCGCCGTTCAACCGCCTGCTTAGAAATTTTATTACTATCTAAATGATATAACTTCCCTTCACCACGCTTTAAATAACGCGCAAATGGTGCAAGACTAAATTGCAGTGTTTGTTGCAGTGTATCGTAACCGGGTAAAAATTCTTTTGCACTAACACGTGTCTCACTTGCAAAGTGTAACCACTGCGCGGCTTGTTTATTTTGCTGACGACGCTTTGAAAAAATAGATCTAACTTCTTTAGGTATTTTTTTAAAGCGTGTGTATTCAAGCCAAATTAGCTGACTCGCTATTTTGTCTTTGGTAATACTATTTTTAAAACTAAATCGCCACTTAGGTCGCCCTTGTACAATAGCTCGCCAGATCATACGTGTAATGTCTTCTTTAAATATTTCACGTAGTCCGTAAATGACCCCCAAAATTAAAATAAGCGTCGCGGTGACTTCAGTAAACGTTGAGCGGGCATTAAGTATCACAACCATCACAAATGCCATGATAACAGCTGTTACAGTGCCTTTAACTAATCGTTTAAGGTAGCTGTTAAGAAAACGCGTTTGGCGCTGTAATATAACGCCATGCTCAATTAAACGTTGTAACAAGCGCATTTTATTTGTTATTCGATTTGCGTCTTGCATGGTGGTTTCAGAATTGTAGCTTTTCTCTGCTCGGTACGTATTTTCGTTTTTACAAAACTGCAGTAAATCGTTACGCTCTTTTGCATAATCGCTACTACGTGGGCCTTCATCTAAAAGCTTTAAAAATGATTGCTCAACATGCCAACTTAAATAGTTGTCAGCATTGGTAAAAAATGGAAGTAGTTTTTCGTCATCTGGTGTGTAGCGACGCAGCTTTTTTAAAAGCCCTTCACTTTGTTCATATACTTCGTTAGCGCGTTTATAAAAGTCTTCTGCTTCATCAATTTTTAACGCGTCTTTAATGTCGGCATCAAGGGCTAAACGCACTTGGTAACAAAATAAATTAAGGTTTTGACGGTAATCTTGCTGCTCACCTTTGTTTTTACTCACAAAACGGCTTCGTACTAATGGCAAGTGTATATTGTTAGCGTTGTAAGCTAAATGCGATTTAAAGTGGTTATTAAAGTAAGATTCTTCGGTAAGCGTTTGCGGATTAATCCCCATTTCATTAGGGATAGAAAAATACAGATCTATGCGCTGTTCAGAACGAGGAGTTAGTTCTGGTTCAATGACAAAAGATAAGTTTTCATCTTGTTTTAACAATCAGTTCTCCTTCTAAAATATCGTTTTAGTGTACTTGTCTCCTTTGTTTTGTTCAATAAAAAAGGCTCAGTAAATACTGAGCCTTAATACGATTAATGTGCTAGTTAAAGTTTAATATTGATACCAGCAAATAAACGACGACCTAATGTGTCATAAGTGTACGGGTCAGTATTTGAATCGTTATTACCTGAGTAGTACGGTGGCTCTTTATCAAACATGTTATTAACGCCTGCAGAAACAGTTAACACGTCATTGATCATGTAAGAAGCACTAATATCGTGATATACGATAGAAGGTGTTGTAGGAGCTAAACACGTGTCATCGCCGATACATGCAAAGCTATCCATCCCAGCAATATAGCGGGCTTCATATGTAGCATCCCAGTTGTCGCCTTTAACATTTAAGTTAAAGTTAGATTTAATGTCTGCGTAACCGCCAGCACCACCAGTGATAAAGCCTGAGTAATCTACTACTGCACCGGTATCAACAACATACTCATCTAAATAAGTTGTATCTAAGCCTGTTTTCCAGCTTAAACCTAATGCTTCAAATGCATAAGTAAGGTTTAAATCGATACCTGATGTTTTCTCAGAACCAATGTTACGTAATTGGTTGTTAAACACAATACGGCCATCAGCTTGGAATACAGCTGAGGTACTTGTACAAATTGCATTAGTGCTGCTATTTGCATTACCAATACATTGATCAACTACATATTGGTTGTTGTAAGTAGAAATAGCATTTTCAATTTCAATGTCGTAGTAATCTAACGTCATTGAAAAGCCTTCAAACCATTCTGGCTCATAAACGACACCAACAGTAAGCGTATCTGCTTCTTCTGGAGTTAAGTTGCTGTTACCACCAACTGTTACTTCAGCTTGGCTATCTGCACCTGGGTAACTAACTTGCTCGTACGATGGCGCATTACCAGAGTAAAGCTCATCAACTGTTGGAGCACGGAATGCTGTTGAACGAACACCACGTAGCATTAGTTCGTCATTTACACGCCAAGTTAGACCTAGCTTCCAAGTTTCGTCTGAACCGAACGTACTGTAATCGAATGCACGAACAGCTGCACTTAGCTCAACTGCATCAGCAAAAGGTGCATCAGCAAGTAATGGGATTGCAAATTCAACGTAAGCTTCATTTACATCAAATCCACCGCTAGTAGCATCAACGCGAGGATCATTACCTAAACCTTGTGCTGCTATTGAATCTGGTGTGTACCATGCTTTTTCTTGACGGTGCTCAACACCTGCCGCAAACGCAGCATAGCCAGCTGGCATTTCAAACATTTCACCTGAAAGTGATGCTGCTAAAATGAATAACTGACTACCACCTGAGTTTTGCTCTGTGTAAATGTAGTCTTGTACATTAGATAAAGCCCAATCAGCTTCCTCTAATGGGTTAAATGTTCCCGCTGCAATTGCTGTATTAATAGCAGAAACATTATGAAGGTTACTTAGTTTATCTACTGAGTCATTACGACCAAAGTTAGCAGAGAAATCCCAAGAGTAATCACTGATCACACCTTCTGCACCAACAACAATACGGACTGTATCTACTGTTTGAGATAAACCACGTGCACCACTTTCTGTCATACGACGACGGTAACTAATTTCATCACCGTAACCATAGTTAGTTGGTGTTGTAACATAATTACCATTAGCATCTTCTACAAACGCACCATCGACAACTTGGCGTTTATCATAAGTTTGGCTTAATAAGCTATCGCCCATGCTTTCATTATAGTTAAAACCAAAGTTAATTGGTTGCGGTGCTAATTGCTGCTCTGACCAACGTTTAGTGTAAGTAAACTCACTGAAAAGACTAGTATCGTCGCTTAACTCATAAGTTCCCATACCAGTAAGGTTCAAACGTTCCATTGGCGTGTATAAGTAGCTTTGTTCTGCGTAGTTATAAGCATCAGCTTCATCAGTAAAGCGATGTAAACTACCACCAAGGTTACTTAAACCGCTGTCGTTTGCCACACCTTGTTGTTCTACTTCACCATCACTGTTAGTAATACCAGCGGTGTTTACATTATAGATATGGCCGCCTTCACTAAATGATGAACCACCACAGAAAAGGCCGTTTTCACCTTCAAATAAAGGACAATTTGAAAATCCACGATCGCCTTGGCTAGCTTCGCCACGATTCGTGTACTGGGCGCCAAATACAATATTACCTTTATCGAATGAAGTACCCACTGTAAAGTCGATCGACGTTTCTGATGCATCATGCTTTGATGTCATTGCAGAATTAACGTTTAAATCTAAACCTTCAAAATCATTTTTTAGAATGATGTTCACAACACCAGCAACAGCATCCGTACCATAAACAGCAGATGCACCATCTTTAAGTACTTCAATCTGTTTAATCATAGAAACTGGGATAGTGTTTAAATCAACTGTAGAAGCTGCACCAGTACCTGAATTAATCATACGACGGCCGTTTACAAGTACTAATGTACGTTGCGAGCCTAAACCACGTAGATCGATTGATGCGTTACCACCAGAACCGTTATTTACGCCTGGGTTAGTCATAGCGCCGCCAGTAGCAGTCATTTGCTGAAGCACACTATCAACTGATGTAGCGCCAGAAGCTCTGATCTCATCTGCACCAATAAGTGTAACTGGGCTAGCGGTTTCCATGTCAGAACGCTTAATACGAGAACCCGTTACTTGAATTTTTTCGATTGATTTTACTGCTTCGTCAGCCGCTAAAACTTGCACACTTGAAAACATTGGTATTGCTGTAATTACAGCTAAGCCAAGAGTTGATTTTTTCATGAAAGAACCCTACTTGTTGAAGTTTACCTTTATTGGTAATGCTCACTTGTTATAAGAATAGTGAGTCAGATGGGCAACTTAGGCGCCTTTAACTGAACGAAAACTTAACAGAAGCTCAATTTATATCAAGCAATAAAATGAAATAACTATATCGGGTACATAGGTTACATTATGTTTCAGTGTTAATTAATAAATACACCTTAAAAACAGAAACTTGACAAAATACAGAAACATTAGAAACACACCTGAAACCAAAGTGATTCACTTTGTAATCAAATGTAATTAATCGAGCTACGTACCAAAAACAGACAAATTAACAACTTAATCACAGCACATTATTAAAACCGCAAAACTAAATGTTAATTAATAACCATATTTATGCATACTTGGTGCTCAAATAGTCTTATTTAACCTATTTGGAAGGTTTTTTGATTAGATTTTTTATTCAGTCGCAATTAAAGTTGAACTTTTTGAGAGCACTTATTCACTGTTGAAGTTTTATCAGTATAAAAACCGAAAAAGGCAATTTTATTGATCTTGTCACTCAAATAATCGTATGTATAAGAAAACGAACTCACATCAAAAATGTAAGCTGTATGCAAGAGTTTGCAGTCGCAACTTTAATACGTTACATAAAAAGAGTAATTTAGTGTTTGTATTAAAGAGGTTGTATTATCTTTAACTGTTAGCTCTAAATTCCAGAGCATATTTTGCTCAGAACAAATGCCAACCATGGTATTACTCTGCCACAGGCCATCATGTTTTTTAAATTGCTGAGGAATGTAACCCATATACATAGTAATGCCTTTAAGCTTGGCATCTTCAATTGTAAGGTTTGTTGGCAAATCACTAAAAATAGTAAATGGAGTTTCGGGAGAAAGAGTTTTCTCGCTTAACCATACTTTAACATCATTTGAAAAAGTACAAGGCAAATTGGCTGTGCATGTGGCATTTTCTAGAAACTTTTCATCTGTATTTTTGGAAAAATCACATGCTGTTAATAAAAAAAATACCGCCGTGAATAAACTTAATCTATATATAAGCATAACAATTTCGCACTAAAGAAAAACAAATACTAATAATCGCGACTGCAAATAACAAGTGCGAGTGTTACTATTAAGCCAAATTAGGCACAAACTGTATCAAAAAATAAACAACAAGCTCACAAACATTGATTGATGTCATAATTTTATGTAATTGACCTATCTTTTTTAGGCCAAAAAATTTATCATTTCACCCGCAAAAAATAAGGGTTTCTCAAGTTTTTTTTCTGAAGCTTTCATGTATTGAAAGTTTTAGATAACACGCTTGAGAAAATAGTAGGCCCCACTTTTAAAGGTGGGTAATTCATTTCTAAACGCATTTATTGCAGCGGAAGCCAGAAAATGAGCCAAACAGTAGCATCACAAACTGAGTATAACTATAAGGTTGTACGCCAATTCGCTATTATGACAGTGATTTGGGGCATCGTTGGCATGAGTATTGGGGTTCTGATTGCTGCCCAATTAGCTTGGCCAGCACTTAACTTTGATACACCATGGTTAACTTACTCTCGACTACGTCCGTTACACACGAACGCAGTAATTTTCGCATTTGGTACCAGTGCACTTTTTGCGACGTCTTATTACGTCGTACAACGTACTTGTCAAACGCGTCTTTTCTCAGACAAACTCGCCGCCTTTTCTTTTTGGGGCTGGCAGCTAGTTATTGTATTAGCAGTAATTACATTACCACTTGGTATTACTAGCTCAAAAGAATACGCAGAACTTGAATGGCCAATCGATATTTTAATCGCTGTGGTTTGGATTGTTTACGCTATTGTATTCTTTGGTACTTTAATCAAGCGTAAAGTGTCGCACATTTATGTTGCTAACTGGTTCTATGCTGGCTTTATTATTACTGTTGCAGTACTACACATTGTAAACAGCATGGCAGTGCCTGTATCGTTAACTAAATCATATTCAATCTATGCAGGTGCCGTAGATGCTATGGTTCAGTGGTGGTACGGTCATAACGCTGTAGGTTTCCTACTTACTGCTGGTTTCTTGGGTATGATGTATTACTTTGTACCTAAACAAGCAGGTCGTCCAGTGTACTCATACCGTTTATCGGTAGTTCACTTTTGGGCTCTAATTTCATTATATATCTGGGCTGGTCCTCATCACCTTCACTACACAGCGCTTCCTGATTGGACGCAAAGTTTAGGTATGGTTATGTCTATTATCCTATTCGTACCGTCTTGGGGTGGTATGATCAACGGTATTATGACGCTATCTGGCGCGTGGCATAAACTACGTACTGATCCAGTACTACGCTTCTTAGTTGTTTCATTGTCTTTCTACGGTATGTCTACGTTTGAAGGCCCAATGATGGCAATTAAATCTGTAAATGCGTTATCTCACTACACAGATTGGACAATCGGCCACGTACACTCAGGTGCACTAGGTTGGGTTGCTATGATTTCAATTGGTGCTATTTACCACTTAATTCCTGCGTTATTCGCGCAAGGTCGTATGTATAGCGTTAAATTGGTTAATACCCACTTCTGGTTACACACTGTAGGTGTTGTTTTATACATTGTTGCAATGTGGATTTCAGGTGTAATGCAAGGTCTAATGTGGCGTGCAGTGAATGCTGACGGTACATTAATGTACAGCTTTGTGCAGTCTTTAGAAGCGTCGCATCCTTTCTATATCATGCGCTTTGTAGGCGGTGTATTCATCGTAACGGGTATGTTAGTTATGGCTTATAACGTTTACCGCACTATTTCAGCTGAGAAAGAATCTCTGAAATTAGACGCGCAAGCACAATTAGCATAACGGAGTGAGATGATGAGCAAGAAAAATTCACAAAACAAACATGAAATAGTAGAAAAGAACGTTGGCCTTATGGCTATTCTGACTGTTTTTGCTATTAGCTTTGGCGCACTAGTTGAGATCACTCCGCTAATGTTTCAAGACGATACAACTAAACCAGTGGAGGGTTTACGCCCTCTTAACGCTTTAGAAATGGAAGGCCGCGACCTTTACGTGCGTGAAGGTTGTTCTAACTGCCACTCACAAATGATTCGTCCTTTTCGTGATGAAGTTGAGCGTTATGGTCACTACTCTGTAGCAGGCGAATCAGTATGGGATCATCCTTTTTTATGGGGTTCTAAACGTACTGGTCCTGACTTGGCTCGTGTTGGTAAGCGCTACTCGGACGATTGGCATTATGCTCACTTAGTTGATCCACGTGCTGTGGTTCCTGAGTCAAACATGCCAGGCTTTCCTTGGTTAGCAGAGAATACGGTTGATACAAGCCTTACTCTGAAAAAACTACAACTTTTCCGTGATACTTTTGCTATTAACCCAGAAAACCCAAAACATCCGGGTTTAGGTTATGGCGATGATGCAGAGCTTCAAGCAGATGTTGATAAAGTTAATGCTATGAATGATGGCAAAGGCGCAACAGAAATCCAAGCTCTCATCGCGTATTTACAGCAACTTGGTACCCACTTGAAGTAAAAAATTATGGATTACGGAACATACAGAGGTATTTTGACTCTGGTAATTTTAGTATTGTTTATTGTGATTGTTGCATGGGCATATAGCAAGCGAAGCAAAACTCGTTTTGACAGCGCAGCTAATGCCATTTTTGAAGATGAAAAAAAACATGACAACACGCTCTCTAACGAGGAAAAGGAGTCTGAAAAATGACTAGCTTTTGGAGTATTTGGGTTATTGTATTAACCCTTGCATGCTTATGCATCATCTTTGGCTTATTAGTTTGGAACTTAAAAAACTATGCAGGCGTAGAAGAAGGTGAAAGCTGTGGACATGAATTTGACGGTATTGAAGAGCTAAATAATCCACTACCAAAATGGTGGACTTACATGTTTTTCGCAACTTTTGCTTGGTCGGTATATTACCTTGCAGCTTTCCCAGGTTTAGGCAACTGGGAAGGTTTAGGTAAATGGACTAGTTCTAATCAAGGTATTACATCTTTAGCTGAATCTAAAAAAGCAGTTGCAGAGGCAAAAGCGGATGGACGCTTTGTGAAACTTGATAAAGAGTACGAAGCTGCAGAAGAGCGCTTTGGTCCTATTTTTAATAAACTTGCACAAGTACCCGTTTTAGATTTAGTTAGTTCTAAATTTGAAGGTGATGCAGCACAGCAAATAGCGCTTGATAATGGTAATAAACATGAGCAAACAGATGGTCAAGTCGCCATTGAAATTGGTCAGCGTTTATTTTCACAAAACTGTGCGCAATGTCATGGCTCTGATGCACGTGGTGGTACTGGCTTCCCTAACCTAACTGATAAAGATTGGTTATATGGCGGAACACCTGACAAAATTAAAGAAACACTTCTTTATGGTCGTATTGCAGCAATGCCAGCTTGGGGTCCTGCTCTTGGCGAACAAGGCGTTAAAGAAATGACAGCACATGTGCTGAGCCTTTCTGGTCGTACTGTTAACCAAAAAGACGCAGACGCAGGTGCCGCTAAGTTTGCAATGTGTGCCGCATGTCATGGTGCTGACGGTAAAGGGTCGGTTGCACATAACCTACCGTTTGGCGCGCCTAACCTGACTGATAACATTTGGTTATATGGTGGTTCTCAACGTGCTGTTGAAGAAACTCTTAACCACGGCCGTGCCGGTGTAATGCCTGCATGGAAAGACATTTTAGGTGAAGATAAGATTCACTTATTAACTGCCTATGTTTACAGTTTATCGCAAGATAAATAAGCACGCGGTTAATAAAATGTTTATAAATTAATTTATTTAATTCAATAGATTAATCCAGATCAAAAAAGCCTCCACTGTGAGGCTTTTTTTTAGTCTTTTACGTATAATTCCTATAAAATAACGCTTCCTAAACTAATTTTAGAGACACTATGCAACCTACTCCGTGGTATAAAAATTTTTGGCCTTGGTTTTTAATCTTTTTTCCGTTAGTTGCCATTATTGGCTGTATTAGCTTATTTATTACGGCAATAGGTAACGGTCCAGATATGGTTGTTGACGACTACTACAAAAAAGGTAAAGCAATAAACTTAGAACTGACTAAGTTTGAAAAAGCAAAAGCACTTTATTTACATGGCGAATTAAATGTAACCAACGACCGCGTAAGCTTTAAGTTTACAAAAGGCGACAGCAGTAACGTGCATGTATTAAAGCTCTCGTTTTATCATCGCACCATTAAAGCGCATGACTTTGAAGCAACACTTACTCCTAATGCCAATCAGGAATTTACTGCATTACTTAATGAGTATACACAAGGCGCCTACTCAGTCTTTATTGAGCCAATCGATGGCAGTTGGAAAATGAAAGAAAATATAACGTTACCAACTGAACAAACCGTTTTAGTTACTCCTAATTATAAGTAGTAATAACTATGTCTAACTCTTGCTTTCATTGCCTTGAAAGTGTGCCAAACGGATTTAGCGCAAACGTTATAATTGACGATATTGCCCAGCCAATGTGTTGCATTGGCTGCCAAGCAGTTGCGCAAAATATTGTTGATCAAGGTATGACCGATTATTATAAATACCGAACGGTTCGTGCTGGAAAGGTCGAACAGCTGGTACCTGAGCAACTCGCATTTATAAAAAGTTATGACAACGAAGACATACAAGACGAATTTATAGCCACTAACGATAATATCTCAGAGGTATTATTGAGCGTTGAAGGTATAACCTGTGCCGCTTGTGCATGGCTTATAGAAAAACAACTCTTAAACTTAAACACAGTAAAACGTGTTGATGTAAATACATCGACCAACCGCGCGATGATTCAATGGGACAAAACCACCACCCCATTGAGTGAAGTTATTACTTCCCTAGCTAAAATTGGCTACAAAGCCTACCCGTTTCAATCAGATATTGAAGCTAAGCAAAAGCAACAAACTGCCAAAGCCTATATTCGCCGCTTAGGTGTTGCAGGCTTAATGACCATGCAAGTAATGATGTTTGCGTTCGCCATGTACTTTGGCATGTTTTCAGGCATGGACAGTAACTTTGAGCAGTATTTTAGATGGATCAGCTTGGTACTGGCCTCCCCGGTTATTTTATATAGCGCACTGCCCTTTTTAACCAATGCTATAAATGGCTTAAAAGCAAAACAGCTCAATATGGATTTACCCGTATCACTGGCTATTTTTGGCGCATTTGGTGCAAGTTGTTACGCCACATTTATGCAAGTCGGCGAAGTGTATTTTGAATCTGTATGCATGTTTACCTTTTTACTGTTATTAGGTAAATATCTTGAGTTTAGAGCGCGTTTAAAAGCGAGCGAGTTTACTGCCAATTTACAAAAGTTATTACCATTAACAGCCCGCACCATTAACGAAAGTGGCGAAGAGCTTATAATTGCAGCCAAAAAACTAAAACTTAATGACGTAGTACTTATTAAAGCAGGTGAGACAATTCCTGCCGATGGCGAACTCATTAAAGGCAAAACCACGGTTGATGAGTCAATGATGACCGGCGAACATCAACCAGTAACTAAATTTATTGGCCATAATGTCTATGCCGGGTGCGTTAACCACGACGGCGTTATTGAAATAAAAATTAATAAAATTGGCCAAAATACACTTTTAAATCAAATTATACGCTTGCAACACAACGCTTTAACCAAGCGCCCTAAACTGGTTGAAATTACAGATAAAGTAGCGCAATGGTTTATTGCGTCTTTACTTATATTTGCTTCACTTACAGCTATTGGCTGGTATCAAATTGACCCAGAACATGCATTTTGGATCACTATTTCGGTTTTAGTTGCTACCTGCCCGTGTGCCCTGAGTTTAGCCATACCTACCGCGCTTACATGTGCAGTGGCAACGCTTACCCGCAAAGGCGTATTAATAAAACAAGCGCATGTGCTCGAAACGCTCTCACAAATTACTTTATTTGCATTTGATAAAACAGGCACACTTACGCAAGGTAAATTTAGCCTTGATGAAGTAGATATAATCGATAAACAATATACAAAAGCGCAAGTGCTAGATATGGCAGCCATGCTAGAACGTTACTCTGAGCACCCTATCGCCAGTGCATTTGATGAGTTTACGCCAGCTCACCGCAGTCTTAATAACGTTGAAGTACATCCAGGGCTGGGAATTAGCGCACAAGATGCAACTAATCATTACGCAATTGGTAAAAGTGGTTGGTTTAATAGCAAAAAATCAAATGCACAAGCGAGCTTGTATATAAATGAGCAAGTTGTTGCACGCTTTTACTTTGTTGATAAAGTAAAAAGCGATGCTAAAAAGCTCATAGACTCACTTCAATCGCAAAACTTAACCTGTCACATGTTAACCGGTGACGCGTCAGATGCTGGGCAAAAAGTAGCTAAGCAACTTAAACTTGAAAGTGTGCAATCTGGATGTTCTCCACAAGATAAACAAACCGCCGTTGAGCAATGGTCTTCACAAAATGAAGTCGTTGCAATGGTAGGTGATGGTGTAAACGACAGCCCGGTATTTGCTAGTGCGCACTTATCTATTGCTATGGAAACCGGTGCAGACATATCAAAAAATAGCGCCGATGTAGTGCTTCTTAATAGCGATTTAGCCTCCATTGGTCACTTACTTAATGTAGCAAAACAAACCAGACGTATTATTAAGCAAAATCTTGCGCTGTCTTTATTGTATAATGCTTCAATATTACCACTGGCAGCGTTGGGCTTAGTTGCTCCTTGGATGGCTGTTATTGGCATGTCTGCCAGCTCAATTATTGTGATTAGTAATTCACTAAGGCTATTAAAGTTATGAGCATAATTTACATTTTGATCCCTATCGCCATTTTGTTCGTCATTATTGCTATTGGCGTGTTTTTCTGGGCTGTAAAAAGCGAGCAGTTTTCTGACTTAAACAAGCAAGGTCATAGTATTTTGTTTGAAGATGACAAAGAGCAACATAACAAAAGTAATGATTGACCCTCTTTATACCAGCGCATTTCTAATGGGGCTAATCGGTAGCGGTCATTGCATTGCTATGTGTGGTGGTATTGCAAGCTCATTACAACTGGCAAGTGACAAACGTAAAACATTTACCTATTCATTTGCTTATAATATTGGACGTGCACTGAGCTATATGGCTGCAGGCGCACTTGTTGCTGGTATTAGCAGCCAATTTGCAAGGCAAAACACCTCCTTCTCTTTAGTACTTTCGTTCATTGCAGCTATTTTTATGCTCCTCGTTGGCGTTTATATAATGCGCTTGGGCCCTACTTTGCAATGGTTAGAGAAAATAGGTAAAACCTTAGTGTGGCAACACATTGTTAAGTTAAATAAATATTTAATGCCTATTAACTCTCCTTTTAAAGCCCTAGGTTACGGTGCTTTGTGGGGATGGCTGCCATGCGGACTTGTTTACTCAGCGCTTACATGGGCGATGACTAGCCCAAGTGCCCTTGACGGTGCCTTAGTTATGCTTTGCTTTGCTTTGGGTACTTTTCCCGCGATGATCACATTAGGCGTTACCGCGCAAAAACTAAATACTATTATTAACCATCCATGGACCCGAATTGTATTAGGCAGTGTTATAATTTGGTATGGTATCTACTTATTGATTATTGCAACTGACAAACTGGTACATTAATCTATTCGCATTATTAACCTTTAAGGTTATTTTGCAGTCGTGTATAAAAATTTAAACGGATTAAATTATGGATTTCTCTCAAAGTCGCGCTAAAGGTAATTGTGCTATTAGCTGTAATAACTGCAGTATTAGTCAATTGTGTTTGCCATTTTCACTCAATGGCCAAGAAATGGACAAGCTTGACGAAATTATTGAGCGAAAAAAACCACTCCATAAAGGCGACTATCTATTTGAATCAGGTGCACCTTTACAGGCTATTTATGCGGTTCGTTCTGGTTCATTTAAATCGTACACGTTATCGGAGCGAGGTGATGAGCAAATTACCGGCTTTCATTTAGCGGGCGACCTAGTTGGTTTTGACGCAATAAGTAAAATGACTCATCCAAGTTTTTCGCAAGCACTTGAAACGTCAATGGTGTGCGAAATCCCATTCGATACTCTTGATGAACTATCAGGAAAATTACCAAAGCTTCGCCAACAAATAATGCGCTTAATGAGCAGTGAAATTACATACGATCAAGAAATGCTGCTATTACTCAATAAAAAATCAGCAGAGGAACGCTTAGCTAGTTTCATTTATAACCTGTCAGAGCGTTTTGGTGAGCGTGGTTTTTCGCGTAAAGAATTTAGATTTACGATGACTCGCGGTGAAATTGGTAATTACTTAGGTCTAACAGTAGAAACCATTAGTCGTTTATTGAGTCGTTTTCAAAAAGCTGACTTAATTAAAGTAGAGGGTAAATTTATTACAATTTTAGATAATGATGCCTTGGCTAAAACAGCGGCGATAGTTAAGCCTCGCTAAATTAAATAGTTTGATTTAGAACAACAATTTATATGCTACCCCTTTAACTGTTTTATATTTACGTTACACTAAATGTACACCCGTTAGGTAAATGGAGTAGCATATGAACACTATTAAACGCATTATTGCGGTTATTGACCCCACCAAAGATGATCAACACGGTTTAGCACGTTCAATAGATTTAGCTAAAAAATCTGGCGCAAGTATTACCGCCTTTATGACGGTTTACGACTTCTCTTACGAAATGACGACAATGCTATCTGGCGATGAACGCGAAGCAATGCGCGATGCCGTACTAAAAGATCGCCAGCTATGGCTAAACGATTTAGTTTCCCCTTACAAAGATATAAATATTGAAACCCAAGTGGTTTGGCATAATCGCCCTTACGAAGCTATAATCGATACTGTCATTGATGAAAAGTACGATTTAGTAATTAAAGGCACACATCAACATGGTGCACTTAAATCAGTTATTTTTACCCCGACCGATTGGCACTTAGTACGCAAATGCCCCGCTCCGGTATTATTTGTAAAAGAAATGGCATGGCCAGCAAACGGTAATATTTTAGCTGCTGTAAATGCGGTTAGTGAAAATGAAGAACATGTAGCACTTAATAAACGTGTTATTAAAGACGCACAATATTTATGTGAGCTTGCCAACGCAAAACTTAATTTAATTAATGCCTACCCTGCAACTCCTATTAATATTGCCATCGAAATTCCTGAGTTTAACCCAGGACTTTATAACGAATCAGTTAAAAAGCATCATCATGAATCAACCAATGCACTTGCTGCAGAGTTTAATTTAAACCCAGAGCAATGTTTTATTGAAGAAGGCCTGCCAGAGGATGTAATCCCTGATGTAGCGAAGCGGTTAAATAGCGAATTAGTTGTTATTGGTACTGTAGGCCGTACGGGCTTAAGTGCCGCTCTTGTAGGTAATACAGCAGAGCATGTAATTGATAGCCTAGACTGTGATGTACTGGCACTCAAACCCGATGGTTACGTGAGCCCTATGGCAAAGGATTAATTTTAAGCCTTATGTACAAGTTATAAGCGAGTTATTTTTACGTGTTAATAAGGCATGTTTAAATCAATTTTAATTACATCCTAAACTCGCATATTCAGGTGGTTTGGGTATAATACGCCCCTTTATTTTTAGCAAATAACTTTGCTGTATTGTTTTACTAGGGGGCGTAATTGTCACACTCAGATCAAGCTAAAGCTCAATTTAACTTAAATAAGCTGCAAAAGCGTTTACGTCGCCAAACTGGTCAAGCCGTTATGGACTTCAATATGATTGAAGAAGGTGACCGTATAATGGTATGCCTTTCTGGCGGCAAAGATAGCTACACAATGCTTGAAATGCTTCAACATTTAAAACGTGTAGCACCTATAAAGTTTGACCTAGTTGTTGTAAATCTTGATCAAAAACAACCTGATTTTCCTGAGCATGTTTTACCCCAGTATCTTGATAAATTGAATGTTGAATACAAAATTGTAGAAGAAGATACTTACAGTATTGTTACCGATATTATCCCTGAAGGTAAAACAACGTGTTCACTTTGCTCACGCTTACGTCGTGGTATTTTATACCGCACAGCAAAAGAACTAGGCGCTACTAAAATAGCCCTTGGTCATCACCGTGACGACATGATTGAAACATTGTTTTTAAATATGTTTTACGGCGGAAAGCTAAAAAGTATGCCGGCTAAATTAATGAGTGATAACGGCGAGCATATGGTTATTCGCCCACTTGCATACTGTAAAGAAAGCGACATAAGCCAATACGCATTTGTACAAGGTTACCCTATCATTCCGTGTAACCTATGTGGCTCGCAAGAAAACTTACAGCGTAAACATACAAAAACAATGCTCGCTAAATGGGATGCGGAGCACCCAGGTCGTATTGAAAGCATTTTTACGGCAATGCAAAACATAGTGCCTTCACATTTAGCTGACGCCGACTTGTTTGATTTTAAAAACTTACAAACCGGTGAAGTAATTGATGGTGGCGATATAGCCCTTGATAAACCAGATATTCCTAAAGTGCCTGTTGCTAATGAGCTTGATGAACAAGAAGCGCCAAGTGTAGTTACTATAAATCTAAGCTAACAAATTTAAGGGGGTTGTATTTATGTACAATCCCCTTAAATTTACCAATTCAGCATTGCGTTCTATTTTTAACTCTCAGCTAAGCCTTGTAAAAATTCCAAACTTAACTTTTCTTGTGCATTAGCCTGATATGGTAATTGCTGCAAGCTATCGTACGAAAAATCGTTAATATCAAAATGACTTATTTCACTATTCCCAAAGCTATTTCGCTCACCTGGGCTTGGCGACATTCTCTCAATAACAAAGTCGCTTAAGCGCATATCTGTAATGCCTTGTGGTAGCACCGACCAATGAGCTTTCAAATTAAGAGTTTGGCTTCCCTTCGTTAACCGCTCTTTAGATACTAAATGAGCAAGTGGTGTATCGCCACTGTATAAATTAGCCCTAACACGATACAAACCACTTTTTACTACCACTATGTTAGCTGGCAAAATCATGTTTTCGTTTTGTGCATAAGCAGTTTCAAAACCTGTTAAAGTTGCACTCGGCGGCATATATTGAATTTGCGCAACTACGGGAACTTTTTTACCCGCAACATCACCCTCTACAAACACTTGTAAGCTACGAGGGTAATCTTCATCCTCTTCAAATGTAATAATTGCTTCACCGTCACGCGCATTGCCTGTATGGGTATTTAACACTTCTTTTGTATCTGTATTTGCAAGCTCAACGACCACTTTTCCAAGCCCTTGGGCGCTTATCTTTATTGTTATTTCTTCTGGGTATACAAAACGATATTGTTTAAGACTTAACGTTAAAGCATCGCCACTTTCATCAATAGGGCTCGATACCGGGTAGAATTGATTTGGCTTTAATCGATCTTCATCTAATGGACTCAATGGCTGAGAATAAGGAGGAAATTTAAGTGCACTTTCATATTGCATAACCACTTGCTGCGCTGCTTTTGTTAAGTCTTCATTAAACGCGATTTGTTTTTTTGATTGTGTTTTTTTTGCTGTAGGTACATCTATAGGGATCACTTTTACAGGCGATAAATCAGCTACGCTCGCACTGTGTTTAACCTGAGGTGTTATTGACTCAACAACTTTATGAGCATCATTTTTACCTGTAAACCATAGCGAGAATAAAATAGTGCTAATAATTAAAGCAACGACATAAAATTTTTTCATTTTTATATTTCAATCTTTTATAAGGCGTATAGTTTTTAACTACACGCCTTGTATGTTATGGAATCACATTATAAATAAGTGCTGATGCGCTTAAATTATTTGAATCCTTAATATAACGATATTGTTTTTTCCAAAACCAACTACCTGTAGTTTTATCAAACGTATTAAAACCTACAGTGTCACCTTCCACATTTACGTTATTCATGGCTATTGTTACATTACCTTTTCGCTGCGCGTTATGTATTTCGTTATGGCTATAACTGTCACTCATCATCATTGGATAATGGTTTGGCATAAAGCTACTTACTGCATCACCTTGCGATTTTAAATGGCCATTTGTATCAACACTGCTGCTACAACTTCCAAACGAGCCAGCCGAACTGGCACCACATGAAGAGTGCGATGCAACAACCGAATCATCATTGCCTTTTAAAAAACCACCCGTTAAACCCAAATATGCATTTCCATCGGCAACAAAGCGTAAACGTGGCGTACGTGCATCAGGAAATGGAGATATTTTACGTGCATTATTCACTTTTAAATCGTGTAATACACCAACGGCCTCGGTTACATCACTTCCTAGCCACCATTTGAGTGCTGCATCGACCGCAAAGTTCCATGATGCGCCAGTTAAAGCACTAACAGCTACGTCAGCCAGCTCACTTCCACCACCCGCGCCTGCCAAATCAAACGTAGCAACAATATTAAGCGGCTCTAAGCCTTCGTTTTCTAACCAGTTTTCTTGATTATCAATAATATGGCGTGCAACTAAGTCTCCTGTTGAATGTGTTACAAATACACAGCCATCACTGCATAAATTAGAGCGTGAAATTTGCTTTAGCTTTGGCCACACCCAATCGGTAGCAATTTTACCTTCAATACGCTCATAAGCAGGCCAATCAATTCGCTCATCTGCACGATTATTCCAGTACGATTGCCAATATGTTTCACCATCATTGATTACATCACTACCCGACTTATTTGTTATTTGCGAAGTTTGTAACCCATGAATTAATATAATTTTGTAGTCTTTACTCGCTGCAGAAAAGCTCATTAACATAGCTAACCCCGCACCAATTAGGTGGCTTGGCTTAATTAATTTGTGTGTGCGCTTTGTGTTGTTCATACAATTCCTCAATGTTGTGTACTTAATATTTTATTATCATTTAAGGTATTCATGTTGGTTTACATAAGCTTGTCAGCTTAGGTGTTCACTAGGGTCTGTTGTTCTTTGCGGATTAAAATTTGTTCAAACTAGAGGCTATTTAATCACGGCGCGAGATTTGTAACCTAGTGGGCTCGGTAACTGCTCCTGCGTTACTCTACTGGCTTACATCCATGTAAGAATAAGTAAAAAACGAGCAACAAAGAGTAAATAGCCTCTAGGAAGTACCCTTGGGGCAGCGTCTGTTTGGCATTAATGCTACGTTATCGCCTATTTATGGGGAACAACCACACTACTTAGGCTCTGCCTTGCCTAAATACCAAACAGACTGCTGCAAATTTAACCTTGAAAGATCAACAGATTCTAGTATTAGGAACAACGAACAAAAATGCAACAACTTATTATCATTTAGGGAAGAGAAGAAACTTATTTCATACCGATTAATGAGTTAATAGAGGTATAGTTGTTATATTTGAAATTATTAGATGGGTTTCAAGGGGTATATTGAGGGTAGTAAGATTAAAGCGGATACCATTGAAAGTGCCCGCTTTAGAATAAGGACGAAGCTAATCTAACCGTTAGCTTTAAGTTCACTGGTAAATTGCCCAATCGCATTTACAACTTCTTGTGCACCTTGCTGGATCTCTTGCATCACTTCACCAGATTCTTTAGATAACGCCAAGCCTTGCTCTGCCTTCTCTTTACCTTTTTCTATTACAGCCACCGTATTTTGGGTTTGTGATTGGTTGCGCTGTACAACTTCTACAATTTCTTCTGTTGCTTTTGAGGTACGCGATGCAAGCAATCGCACTTCATCTGCAACCACAGCAAAGCCTCGCCCCTGCTCGCCAGCTCTTGCCGCTTCAATTGCGGCATTTAATGCTAATAAATTTGTTTGCTCAGCAATACTACTAATGCTTTGTACAATACTCGATATTTGTTGCGACTGCTGATCAAGCGCTGAAATTTCATTTGCAGCTTGCTCCATGTTAATAGCCAGCTCAGTCATTACTGCGACTGTATCTTGTATAACGCTCGCGCCTTGCTCTGCTTTTTTATCAGTTTGGGTTGAGGTGCTATAAGCAATTTCGGCAGCTTGTGATATCGCAATTTCTTGATTTACTTGATCAGTGATAACAGTTGCAAACTTCATCACTTTATAAAGCTCATTCGCGTCATTTGAGATTGGGTTATATGACGCTTCTAGCCAAACAATGTTGCCATGTTTATCTACACGCTTAAAACGCTCAGCAATAAACTTACCTTCTCTTAATTTAGCCCAAAATTGCAGATACTCTTGGGAATTATACTCTGAAGCCTCACAAAACGTACGGTGATGTTTACCTAGTATTTCACTTTCTTGATAACCCATTGCAGCTAAAAACTGATCATTTGCTTTTAATACATGGCCTTCTAAATCAAATTCAATTACCGCCATAGAGCGATATATCGCTTTAATAGTATCGCTTTGCTCGCGAGAAGCCGTAATTGTTTTTGTAAGTACACTTCCGAATATAGAAAAATAGAGCAACTGATCTTGCTCCCCTTTTACTGGATGTACTATTAAACGTAACCATTCAGCTTTACCATCGCTGCGCATAACTTGCAATGCACCGCCCCAATGCCCTTCTTTTTTAATAGCTTGCTGTAGGCTTTTAAATTCTGAAGATTGACGAGACGAATCTGTAATAAAATCGTCAAAAGAATTATTAGTTAGATCGTCTTCACTGTAGCCTAGGTTTTCTAAAAACTTATCATTGGCGTGCGAAATTCGGCCATCATAAAGAATGTTTAGTACTAACATCTCTCGGTAAAGCCCTTCCCACACTTGTTGTAATGGGTAAAGTTCAGCTTTTAGAGAAGCTATTTCGTTTTGTTTATTTTTAGAAAAAAACATTAATATCCTTACTAATACATTCAATATAAAATTAATTTTAGTATAGAAGACATTTATTATAACGCGATAAATAACAAGCAGTTTGAAGCTAAATTATTAATCTAAAATACAAACTAAGCTTAAAATTGTAACCTTTCATACAAACCAGATGCTCTTGATACACTTTTATTCATTGCAAGTAGTAGTACTTTTTTGTCAGCCACCAGCTCAAACTTATTTTTAGCGCGGGTTATTCCCGTATACACTAATTGCCTGTTAATACCCATGCGCGCTTGTTTTAGCGGTGGCAGTACCATAGCGGTGTAACTAAACTCAGAACCTTGTGATTTATGAATAGTCATTACGTATACTTTATCGTGTGCAGGGAGTCGTGCTGGCGAAAATGCTCGTTGGTTACCTTGCTCATCAATAAATATGGCTTTGAGTTGATTACTTTCATCGGGCATTAAAATACCAATATCACCGTTAAATAACTTAAGTTGATAATCGTTTTGGCTCACCATAATAGGCATACCCGTGTAGTGGTGAGTATTAGGACTTACGGTAATTAAACCTTGCTGTTGCAACACGCGCTCTATTCGTTGATTTAAGCTATGAACGCCGTAATCGCCCTCTCGTACCGCAGCTAAAAGCTGATAACTAGCAAAAGCAGTATGTACCTGTGCAACATCTGCACCTTGAGCTATTAAGTTAAGGTACTTTGCATAATGACTTGCTGCACTTTTAACGAGCTTTTCAATTGGTTTTGCTACAAAGTCGTAATCTAAAATTACATCGTTAAAGCGCCCTTCACTACTTTCTTGCTCTACGTAATTTAAAATACCGGTGTTATTGGTGTTTACCGCAAGTGCGAGTTGACCAATGCCGCTTTGTGCATCAAATCGATAACTGTGTTGTAAAAAGGCAATGCAATCTGCGAGTTTAAATTCACTCACGCTTTGCGCTACGAGCTTAGGCTCATTATTAAAACATAAGCTATTTAGCTCATCACAACGTGCTTGCGAGTAGCTTGGCGTTTGCCCAAGTGTTAAACCTTGGCATAAATCGCTCATTACGCTGCCGGTATCTACCGAGGCAAGCTGATCTTTATCACCTAGGAGTATTAATCTCGCGTGCGTAGGCAATGCTTCTATTAATTTAGCCATCAGCGATAAATCAACCATACTGGCTTCGTCAATAATCAGCACATCTAAATGCAGCGGATTGCTTTTGTTATGTCTGAATTTATTAGTAAACGGTTTTACGCCCAATAAGCGATGAATCGTTTGAGCGCTTTGCGGTATCAGCGTTTTTATATCATCAGGAATCGTTGTGAGCTTATTTTTAGCGCCCAAAATAGACTCACTTAAACGTGCAGCGGCTTTACCAGTCGGTGCCACCAGCTTAATGCTAAGCGGCGCGGTTTTATAAAGTGACTGTAAAATAGCCAGCAACTTAGTCACTGTGGTAGTTTTACCTGTACCTGGGCCACCCGTGATCACACTAAAGCCTTTGGTGGCGGCAATCGCACACGCCACTTTTTGCCAATTAGTTTCAATTGTTGAATCAGCAGGAAAATAGGTATTTAAAAGTTCAGCCAATACTTCATTATTAATATTGAGCTTTCGCTCGCTCATACTTAATAGCCTGTCCGCGAGCGTTTGCTCATAACCGGCAAGGCGCGCAAAATAAAGTCGCTCGTTAAACAGTTGCAGTGGTTTATTTTCGCCTACGCTTTCATGGCTTTGTAAATAACTAAGCGCTGTGTGTACATTAAAGTCATCACTAAACGGGCTTAGCGTACTGGGTACATTGCCATCGAGTTTATTAAAGTCGCTTTTGCGCAAGTTAAAAGGGTTACTCCAATCAACTTCATTTAAGGTTAGGCAGCTATGCTGGCTTTGCTGCGATAAGCACAGTAATAAAATAATATAAAATAGTTCATTGTGAGTTTGCTCAATGTCATTAGCACACAGTAATTCTGCGAGTTTAACATCAACTACACGTAGTCGGTTTTGCGCTAATAAATACTCAAGTAGCGGGACTTCGATAATCGCATTGTTTAACACAATGTCCTCTAATGGGGCATCTTGTGCTACATTTTTTGAAGTAAGAGGCTCTGCGGCTTCATTATTAAGTGTCTCGTCTATATCGTCAAATAAGCCAGGTTGCTCATTTAAATCGCTCATAGCATGGCTCCTTGGCTAAATAAGCCATCTAAAATAATCACTTGTTCTTCAGTTAGCTTTTTAAAGTACACGCCTTGCCCTGCTGGCATTCCCCGTAAAAAAGTATAATACACACCGCCTAAATGGGTTTCTATTGAGTAATCAGCTATACGTTGTTTTAATAAACGATGCAGTGCTACGGTGTAAATTAAATACTGTAAATGATACTGATGACTGCTCATTGCTTGCTCAAGCATATCGCCTTCGTAATCAGCTGGCGTACTGCCTAAATAATTAGACTTATAATCTAAAATATAATATTTGCCTTGGTAGCAAAATATTAAATCGACAAAGCCTTTTAACAAGCCCTTTACGTGCGAAAATTCAAGCTTACTTTGCGTAAAGCCAAAATGTTTAACCAGCATTTCGTTTAGCTTTGGTGCACTTAAGCTCTCAAGTGGTAAATTAAATTCCATTTCGACTAGGCAATCATTGGGTGTAAGCACACCCAATGAAAGAAGGCTGTTTTCTAAAGAGCCGTTATCTAGGGGGCACGTAAGAACATCAAGCACCCATTTTTCAGCCACTTCTCGCCATTGCTCACCTATATGGTACTTTTCAAGGCTGCGCTTAACTACTTCAGATAAGTTTTGCTCAGTATTAGTTGGGTGAACTATTGGGCTAGTAAAATCTATTTGTTCAAATATTTCGTGTAAACAGCTACCAGGCTTTGCCCCTTTAGGAAAGCTATAAGGTGATGGTAGTTCGTCCTCTTGCACTGCAAACTCGTCTTTTTCGTGATCTTCATCACTTCGCCCTGGGGCTAATTGGTCGCTGTGCTTTTTAAAGCTCAATGCACTAAAGCTAGTTGCTCGCCAGTTACGCTCAATATTTGCCGTTACTTTATTAACACTTAACGTTTGCTGCGCACTTTCACTGTTATTAAGACAAAGTGTTCCCTGCTCTAATAATGTTTGTGAGGTAAATTGCTGATAGCTCATCGCGCTGTTAGCGTCGCAAAACTCACTTAAATGCGTGCGCCATGTTTGGCTACTGGCAAGTTCAAGCCCTGCAAATAAAACATGCCCAAGTGCACTACTTTGCATAGCCAAGCGGCTACTTTGTCCTTGCCCTATGTTATAAACACCAAGCGCACAAAAATGTACGGCGCGAGTAAGTGCTACATAAAGCAGGCGTAAATCTTCAGCTAGGCGTTCTTGTTCTGCTTTTTGCAGTGCATCTTCGTCTTTACTTAAATCGTAAACTAGCTTGCCATTATTATGATAAAGCGCTTCTTTTGTTTCGCGATAGCCACTGGCAAACGGCATAAATACCAAAGGGTATTCAAGCCCCTTTGAGGCATGCATAGTGACAATTTTAACTAGGTTGGCGTCACTTTCTAGGCGTACCTGTACTGCTTCACCGTCTTGTTGGCTTACCTTTTGTGCAAACCATCGCAGTAAACGCAGCGTACCTTCAAGCTCTATTTGTTTTTGCTGAAGTATTTCGCCCAAGTGCCTAAAGTCTGTCAGCCAACGCTCAACGTTATATCCTAACCCTTGCCATTTAGCGCTTAGCTGATTGTGGCTCATTAAACGCTCAAGCATTGCCATAGCGCCTTGCTTGTTCCAAATGTGGCTAAGTTGTGCAAAAAAGTTTAAGTAGTCTTGCCATTTATTTTCATCATCGGCGAGTGCATGTATTTCGTTATAACTTAAACAAAATAGTGGACCAGCTAAAACACCGCGCAGCAATGACTCATCATATTGTCCATGCAGCGCTGTTAAAAAGTTAAGTAGGTGATGGCTAAGCTCTTGGCTAAAAACGCTTTCTCGCGATAAATACACGCTGGCTATTTTGGCTTCGCTAAGCGCTTTTTTCATTATTTGCGCTTCAACACGGTCGCGCACTAATATACAAATATCGGCAGCGCTTACAGGGTTACTGCCAATGCACGCGTCCCCTTGTTTTGCTTTTTCAAGCAGGGTCACTATTTTATTAGCAAAGTGGGTGGCTAAATGCGCTTGCCCTACACCTTTGTTGGTTGGTTTGTTTTTTTCATCGGCGGCTTCATCTACAAATACATTAAATTCGAATGCGGTAGCGGGTTTGCCATCAATTAAAAAAGAGTCATCCGCTTTTTTGCCTTTAGCAGCTACTGCGTTAAAGGGTATAGCGTCGTTATAAATAAAGCTGTTAACGTGTTTGCCAAATAAACTATTAACGCTATTTACTATATCGGTGCTTGAGCGAAAGTTAGTACCCAGCGTAAATTGCTGATCAGTCCGTACAGCTTCTTTTGCGCCAATATACGTAAAAATATCCGCGCCCCTAAAGCCATAAATAGCCTGTTTAGGGTCGCCTATCATGGCAAGCGTGGTATTTTGTTGCCCATAAATTTTACTAAAAATACCGTACTGAATCGGATCGGTATCTTGGAATTCATCAATCATGGCAACCGGAAACAACTGCGCAATTTTTTGCGCCAGTACGTCGCCTTGCTCGTTATTAAGCGCACTGTGTAAATTGGTCAGTAAGTCATCTGGGGTGATCACGCTTTGCTCTTGCTTGCGCTTAACTATTGCGGCTTTTACCCAGCGTGCTGCATGTTGTATAACTGCTATTTTAAGCCCTTGGTTTATGGTGTTATTAAGGGCGGCAAGCTCGTCAAACTGACTCAGTAATGGATGCACAAATAATGGCTGATTCTTTTTATAGTTGCCTGCATCGCTTAAGTTTTCTGTACTCCATACTTCAAACGAATACTTGCTAGTGCCAAATTCAAAAAACAAATCGCCGCCTAAACAAAATGCCTCAAGCGCACTAAGGCTGCCTTTTCGTGCTGGCGTTTTAGACCCGCTTAAACCCGAGCCTTTAATAGCACCTATAAACTCTTGCTCTAACACCGCTTTTTTAAATGCAGGTACACGGGTTATATACTCGTCACGCGCCTTCCATACATCATCTAAATTTATTTGTGGCGTAATGTGCGCATTAGCTTTGTTTAAAATACTCGCCACTTGAGCGAATAAAGCCTCTGGTGCGGCAAATACATCTAAAATAGCATCGGTGCGTTCTTTATTCAGTGGATATACAAACGCCCGCCAAAAATCTTTAATGGTTTCAAGTAATATGTCGCGCTCATCTAAAATAAATTCGAGATTAAACGCCACTCCCGACTCAAACGCATGTTGTTTTAGCATCCGCTGACAAAAGCCATGAATGGTAAAAATAGCGGCTTCGTCCATTGATTTAGCAGCTGCATCGAGTAAATTAAAAGCACGGTGTTTATCATCAATTTTGGCAATTACGCCTTCAATGAGTTCGTCATTTGGGTCTTGCCCAAGCAGTGCGTCGCGTGCAGCAATAATTCGGCTGCGCACGCGGTCTTTAATTTCTTGGGTGGCGGCGTCGGTAAACGTTACTACCAGGATTTGCTCTACGCTGAGCGGCGTATTTAACTCACCTTCTATTTGCATACCTAGTAAGTAACGTAAATACAGCCCCGTAATGGTATAGGTTTTGCCGGTACCCGCACTGGCTTCTATTAAACTTTGACCAATGAGCGGCATAGTAAGAGGATTAAGCGCTTGCATGATCACTCTCCTTTGCGTGTTCAAATAAAGGCGTGAGCAATTTATCACTCCATTTTATAAATTCTTCTTGGCAGTCATTTAGCGATTGCACCGTTAAGCGAATATACGGGTTTTCGCCCTCGCCTCGCCCTATGTATTGCGGGCTAAATTTGCTTATTGCTTTTGTTATATCGCCGCCGCTTTTAACGTACTCATAACCACTTACCGGAAAAAACGGCACAGGCTCTGCGCGCAGCGCTTTGTATAACTCAAACCAATCAAGTAGCAATGCATCGGCATCAGCTTTATTAATTGGCGCAAAAGTAATTTGCTTATCAAGCCCAAGTAACAATGTTTCTACTTGTTGATCCATACTTTGCGCTGCGAGGTGATAAATAAAGCCTTTAATTAAATCCTTCGCTTTAATACTCGCACTGCGGTAAAACACTTGTTTTTGCAAATACACATGATTGAGCCAGCCCTCTATTTTGGTGCCTTCAATGGTAAGCAAAACTTCTATTGGCTCACTTTTCCCGCCTTTAATGTGCTCTTTAACTTGCCCTGCAAGCGCATCAACTCGGTGCTCCATACTCTCAAATATAAGGCTGCCAACATTAGCTTGAGGTAACTCACCCCGCTGCAGTATTTGCTCGGTACTCAGTGGTTGCTCGTTTATATTGGCTTTAAGTATTTCATCAAGGTAAAAATAACGGCGCAGCGCATCTAAACTAAATGGCTCTTCGTCTTTTGCTACTTCGTTAAATTGTGGCAGACGTAAACCTAATGTTTGTTGATAAAAGCTCTCTTGTGCGCTGCACACACTTCTAATAAACACATCAAGATCTAACTGATCTGGTACACTCACATCAAGCGCAATAACCGGTTGTGGTTTAATTGACTCACTTGGCAGCCAAATTGGATTGTAGCTGTGGTTGCTCAGCACAGTATTGGCTTGCTCATCGGCTAAATAGTAATGGCTATTAAAGGGCTGTAAATGCTGCTGATTAATTAGACATGCGGGCAGCGTTTTTTCACTTTTATCGCTTAATACAAAACTACGCCCAATATATTCTAACAGCTCACTTACAAGCGTTGATGGCATGCGCGGTTGGTTATCAAAACACGAGCGACCAATGTAACTCATGTATAAGTTGTCGCGAGCACTTAATAGCGCTTCTAAAAATAAGTAACGGTCATCTAATTTACGTGATCGGTCACCTTTTTGCTTTTTAGAATAAGGCACTAAGTCAAAACCAATAGGCTGTACGTTACGCGGGTAGTCGGCATCGTTTAAGCCCAGCATGCATACCACTTTGAATGGTACGGCGCGCATGGGCATAAGCGTACAAAAGTTTACTTGCCCAACCAAAAATCGCTGCCCTACGCCTTTTTCTTGAATGCCTTGTTTAACTAAGTAACTAACAATACGCTGCGAAACCGCTTTGCTGTAATCGCCGTTGTCGTGGTGCTTTTGTAACTCTTCGAGCACGTTTTGAAGTACTAATAAATCCCAACTGTCATCGCTTTCACTTTCGTATATGGCGTTTAATAGCTCGCTTAAAATATGCGCTTTATTAGTGAGCGTGTCATCCGGCGTTAGCTGCTCTTTAAAGCTTTGCAGTACATCAATAAAGTGTACGAGCTTATTGAGTGTATCAAGCGCCATGCCTTCTACTTCATCAGCGCTGTAAATACCGTTAAACGGGCATTGTTCGTCGCGCATGGCAATGCCAAGCAGTAAACGGTTGAGCCCGTGTTGCCAGGTATTTAAATCGATAGCAGGTAAATCAAAACTGCTTTTATGCGCTGCGTTTATACCCCATTTAACGCCTACACGTTCAAGCCAGTATTGAATTTGCTCGTATTCGTGTGCTTCAAGCCCAAATTTTTCGGCTATTTGCGTCACTTGTAATAAATCGAGAATATCCGACACACCAAAGCGCGAAAACGGTAAGTTAGCTAAACTCGCAAATGAACTAAGGACAGGCTTTTCTTGCTCTATGGCTAAATCGGCCAATGCGTAAGGAATAAAGCGGCTGCCTTGTGCCCCGCCAAATACGGCTTCAATGTAAGGGCTGTAAGTGCCTACATCGGGCATCATGACAATTATATCTTTGGGGGTAAGCGTTGGGTTTTGATTAAATAAGTTAAGTAAGTAGTCGTGCAAGCGCTCAACTTCTCTGAGCGGTGTATGGCAATCGCTTAGCGTAATACTGGTGTCGGTTGCACTTATTGGTAACTTACCTTCGTCGTTTATAAACCACTCTTTGTTATCGGTCAGCGATTCGCCTTTAAACGCAAGCTGATAAATCTCGCTTTGTACTTGCCCTAGTAAGGTGTCGTCAAACACATCAATAAAACCGTCAATCCAACGGGCATCTAACTGTACGAGTTGCTCAAAATAGTCGCGACCTAATTTACCCCACGACGATAACAACGGATTACCAATAAAGTAGTATTCTTCATCTGGGTTGGTGTGTTTTTTTTGTTGCGCTTCCACCAGCGGCATTTTAGCGTATTTAGCGCTTATTTTAGCTGCTGTTTTTTCATCTATAATATCGCCCCAGTAATGCTCACTCGGGTTAAAAAAGAATAATATAACCTCTGTTTTTTTACTCAGCGCTTCAAATACGTCTAGCTGGGAGCTGGCAATCGCCGATATACCAAATAAGCTAATGCGTTGTGGCAGTATGCTATTGTCCATAGTCTCAAGTGCTGCAAGTAACTGCCCTTGCATATTAGCGCGATGAAATTGGCTTTGCCCAAGTTCTTGGCTTAGTTTTACAATGCGTCGCCATAAATCAGGTTGCCATGGGGCAATGGCTACATCTACGTCATCAAGGTCATCTTTGCCGCTATCCCATGTGGCTATCCAGTGCGGTCGGTACATTAAATATTGGTCGTACACATCGGCTATTTTTTCGCACAGCGCAAAGGTTTTTTGCCCATCAATATCGCCCTCTAAATAGGTTTTTAGCGGTAAATATAGCGGCTCATCAATACAGATGGGTAAAATGGCAAACAGCTTCCAAGCAAGGTTGGGCTTATTAAATGCCGACTCTTTAGGGACATTTGGCAGCAATTGCTGATACAACTGCCAAATAAAGCTCGACGGCAGCGGAAAATCTACCTGCGCCGCAACCCCTAAGTTTTCGCTCAAACCTATTTTTAACCACTGCGACATACCCGGCGATTGCACTAGCACTACTTCTTTGTCGAACGGGCTTTGCAATGGGTTTACTTTTAACAGCTGGTGGAACTGCGCTTGCAGGGCTTCCATCCGGTTTGATTGAATAATATTTAGCATATAACACTGACCTTGCTTGAGATAAAACCAGTGTAAGATATTTTCAATATTAGGGGTAGCGCAAACGGGTAATTGGCTTTAATAAATCAGAGAGTTAAGAACTAACTTACAGATTTTATACGCACAGCATCTATTTTATATACTGTGCGTAGTAGTGAGTTTATTTATAAGGGCTAATACTTGATAAACTAAAGTCACTTTGCATTATTACTTCGCCATCAATGCCTTTTAATTTAAGTGAAATAGTGGGGTCAATTTGCTGCCAGTCTATGCTTAAATCACCATAATTTACGTTATGAGTAAAATTCCCTACTCGGTGTTTGTTAGGGCTTACATCTTTCCACTTTTCAGTTAAGCCAGAGCTGGTCATCTCAATTAATGGGTAATCAAGGTTTTGCTGATACTTTGATATTTCACCCCAGTGCGTATCGCCGCTGATGATCACTACCCCATTTACCTTATGCTTTTTAATCAATGCAAATAAACGGTTTCTATCTTCAGGAAAGTTTGCCCATGACTCCCAACCTGTAAAATCGGGTAAAAGCTGTAAGCTTGAGGCAATCAATTTTATTGCAGCAGGCTTTTTAAGCTCTTGTTCAAGCCATTGCCACTGGGCTTCACCTAGCATTGATGCGCCATTCACTTCACTAGGACTATACGGGCCTTGGTTATTAAGTTTGCGCTTAGTGTAGTATTCAAGCTCACCTACATGGTTTAGCGCATCACGGTTCCAACGTAAATCAGGCATTATTACTTGTATGGTTTGCTCATTTTCACCATACATGTACGAGGTATAAATTCCATCAGGACGAGTGCGACGCGCTGAGTTTACAGGTTCATCCCAAAAATTAAGCATAATTTGGCGTGATTGCTCTTTATGCGGATACTCTTTACCTGCATCGTTTTGGCCATAATCGTGGTCATCCCACATAGCAATAATAGGCGTTTGCTCTTTCAAGATTTTAAAACCCGCCTTTGCCCCTAAACGTTGGTATTTTTCGGCAAGTACATCCATATCGTTGGTATCGCCGTAAATATTGTCACCCAAAAATATAAACAAATCCCCCTGCTCTTTGTTAATTGTATTAAATATGGGTATGTTTTTATCTTGATGACCACACGAACCAAATAGAATTTTAGATGGCGCGGCAGTAACACTCGCGCTAATAACCAAACTCAGCGCCAAGGCAGATAGGGTTAATGGTTTTAATAGGTTCTTCATTTTAAAATCTCGCTAATAGCTGGCGCCATATTTGAATTTATTTCATTTGGATTCTGCCCAAGAGCCTTTAAAACGGTCGCTGCTATTTGTACTTGTTTAAGCTCATTTTCAGTTTTAATTAAGCCACGTCCTTTTATTGCGGGGCCGATGGCTGCAAGCCAAATATGTTCAGAGCCGACAATTCCTTCTGGGTAGGTATTTTCACCTAGCTCTAGCTCAGCAAGTGCACGTTTAGAGCTGTGATGTTGCCAATCATTGGCATTATTGCCACGGCCGTGATCAGTAGTAATAATTAGTGTGGTGTTATTTTTATAACCCGCTGTAGTTTGAATAGTTGCCCATAAGTCTTTTATAAAAGCGTCACTTTGCCTTGCCGATTTAAGGTATTGATCGTAATGTCCATCATGCGCAAAGTCATCGGTTTCGCCTAAACTTATCACTAACAACTTAGGCTTTTTAGCCAACATATACGCTTTAGCAAAGCGATATGTAAAACTATCTAGTCGTACGTTATACCAAGGACTGGGAATTTCATTTTGTAGCGCATTTAAGAGTGGCGCATCGGTGAATAAATTCTCTTCAATTGACATAAAACCTGCATTTACATACACGTTACTGCGCTTAGTATTTACAATGTATGGGAATACATCCCAACTGCCAAATAAGGCAGTGCTATCTTTAAACTCAGGTAACTTATCTAAACGCTCTAAAATAGTTTTATTTGGGTTGAGCACTTTGTTGTTACTATTTATATTTTCGTCAACTTCACCGGTGAGTATTTCGTTATAACCAGGGTATGAAAAATACCACGGGTTACTTACCGACATAGTAGAGCCGTTAGCTCTATCGCCAATTATAATCCCTTTTTTAGCCACTACTTGCGTTAAAAAAGGCATTAGTAATTGCTGGCGCTCATTTGCTGTTTTTACCCAAAACTGGGTCTTTAATTGCTCTGGCTTTTTAACAAAATCAGTATTATTAATTAAGCTATTATCAGCCCCATTAAATACTTCTTGCCAGCGTACTCCATCAAGCGTTACCAGCACTACATTTTGCGCTGCTGTTGCAAAATTACTCGCTAATACACTTAAGCTAAATAGTGTTACTTTTAAAATCGTTTTCATCGCGTTTTGCGCCCTTTCATATAATAAAGCCCATCAATGACGGGCTTTATTTAAATTCAATTACTAAAACCTAATTAAAAGTCAGCGGTAAATGTAACTGCTGCGGTGCGAGGCGCACCAATGTAATAAGTAGAGCCGTTACCTGTACCACCTGCTAAGTAGCTTTTGTCGGTAACGTTATAAACAACAAACGATACGTCAATGGCTTTAAACGGGCCTGCATCTACGTCAGTTGAATAACCTGCATTGAAATCAAGTACGGTGTAGCCGTCTACTTTATTGCGCGTGCGAGTGTCTTCGTCTTGCCATGCGCCTAAGCGCTCACCGGTGTATTTAGCCGATAAACCAACACGAAAGCCATCGCTAAAGTAATCGGTAGATACCACAAATAAATCCTCTGATGAATCTATTATGCTGTCGCCTTTTCTAAAGCTTGGTGCTACCTCATTACCACTTTCATCTCTTAATATTACGCCTTGTGAATCGTATGCATTTGGATCATCGGATGAATACTCAGAACTGCTATTCGTATACGACGAGTAGACGCTCCAGCTTGGTGTTAACATATAGCTTGCTGCAAGCTCGAGCCCATTTGAGTCAATACCTCCTACATTTACGTACGAGCCATTTGTACCAATTGTGTAATCAATGCCGTCTGTACCACTACCAGGGGCAATAAAGGTAATGCGGTTATCAAACTTAACACTGTAAGCCGTTGCTGTAAGCGTTAGTCTGTCGGCTTGATAACGTACACCAAAGTCTATATTGTCGGCAGTTTCTGGCTCTATGTTTGTAAGTGTTGAGCTATCTCGCTCAAGTACACCGTCTTTTATTGCTGAAAAATTCTCGCTGTAACTGGCAAATAATTCTGTGCTGTTATTTAGCTGATACAATACACCCCCGCTAAATAACACGTCTGAGTCGCTATCTACTTTATCTGATCTTTCGTTAGCAAAGTGGTCGTACTTTTGTAATTCAACTAAATACTGTTTTGCACCAATATTTAATGTTAAGTCACCAAAATTAATCGAGTCTTGTAGGTACCATTTGAATGTATCGGTATCAAAAGTGTTTTTGTATTGTGTCCAGTAAGGCGTGCTATCAAAGTGATGATAAATACGCGCGTCAATTACTTTGTGCCAATCACGCGATTCATCACGTTCGCTTTGCTCATACCAAAAGCCCGCTTCGATATCGTGATCACCAAATGTAGCTTGGTAATTTGCCGTTACACCTAAACGATCTTTGTTGTAATGCGTATGGCGGTAAGACATAACCGGCGTTGCTGTTGCATCGTAACACGCAGGATTTAAACCAGGACCCGACTCCCATGGCCAGCTCAAACTTTGCGTACAATCGGCATTTGGTGCAAGCGGGTTGCCTTCACTATCAGCAAAACCATAAGAGCCTGCATTAGTGCCACCCTCGGTTGTTGGGTTGCCATTTTCATCAACCGGCGTTGTTAAATAAGGTGGGATCCAATCGCCGCGACCTGAATTTTTATGATAATAAGGACTAACGGTTAATAATGAAGTTGGCGAAATCGCGTATTCAAATTTTAAATAGCCTAAGGTATTTTCACGAAGCGTTCCCCAACCTTCTGCAAACATTTGGTCAAAGTGCGGAACTCCCGTCCAATTCCATGTTAGCTGATCCCAATCGGGTGTTTGTTCAAACTGCTCAAGGCTTACGCTGTTATAGTTTGTCTCGCTTACATCATCGTAAGATAAACGACCAGTAAGTGTTAAATCGTCAAAATTAGATACAAACTTAAGCTCTGCGTGTTGGTTGTCTTTACCGCCATTACTGCCAGAACCAATCCAGCGGCTTGTATCTGTTTGCGAGTAACTTACATACGCTTGTGTGTTATTAAAAACAGTGCCTGTTTCGTGTTTAAAGTAATAACGCGTGGCATCGTGGCTGCCTGATGTATAAGCAAAGGTAGTGCCTTTTTCAAGGCTTGGGTCTTTACTTACAAAGTTAAATGTCCCGCCTAGTGCTTCAAGTGAAGCCGACTTAATATCAGAGGTACCTTGACCTACTTCTACCGTTGCTAAATTTTCACTCTCCAAGTAACGGTTAGCTTTAGCACCACCTCCATAATTAGAGCCACCATTGGGAATGCCATCAACGGTCATACCTAATTGTTGTTGGTTTCCATCAATACTAAAACCACGCATGGTGATTGTAGTAGACCAATCGTCGCCACCAAATGCATCACCTTCATTTATGCTAATACCCGGTAAATTATCAATAACCGATAATATGCTCGATACCGAACTTTGTTGCTCAAGCATTGCAGGCTCAATAACATTGTTAGCGTAGCTCGTTGGTTTAGCAACCACGGTTACTTCTTCTATGGTGTTGTCGTTAGCATAACTAGATGTTGATACAGCCATGGCAATTGCCATGCTCAAAAGCGATTTGTTTTTTAAAGCGTACATTGTTGTCCCGTTTGATTTTAATTATGAAATATGAAAACGCGGACAGTATGAATTTTAAATATGACAACGAGGATGAACTTTATTTACATAAAAATTAAACAAATATGGAAGATTTATGGCGGGAATATGTACAAAAAAAGACACACAAAGGTTTAACTTTGGGTGTCTTAATTATTTTCTAGAACTTATTACAAATAGTAATTTATTTCAATTGTGCAAGCATTTCATCGCTGTATGGTACTAACTCTTCACCGTTTGCAATTTTGCTAATATAATCTGGGTTTGCAATAAGTGGGCGACCAATAGCGATTAAGTCAAACTTAGCATCGTTAATAGCTTCTTTTGCTGACTCAAAACTATAACTACCTACGCCTACTAATGTACCTTTGTAGCCTGCTCGTAAAAATTCAGAGATGCTTTTGCCTTCAAGCGAGTCAAAGCGCATGCTGTCGTCAAAAATACCGCCGTGTAAGTACGCTAATTCTCTGCTTTCAAGTTCTGTCAATAAGTAATCAAATACCGCTTTATCGCGGCTATCTTCGCTCATATTAAAGTAAGCACCCGGTGTTAATCTAAGTGCAGTACGATCACTGCCTACAGCAGCAATAACCGCATCGGTTACTTCTAGTGCAAAACGCGACATGTTTTCAGGCGTTTGACCATATTCGTCGCTGCGTGTATTTGCAGCGTAATGTAAAAATTGGTCAACTAAATAACCGTTAGCACCGTGAATCTCTACCCCATCAAAGCCTGCTTCAATTGCGTTTTCAGCAGCTTTTGCGAAATCAGCAACTAGACTTTTAATATCATCAGTAGTGGCTGCTTTTGGTGTGATGTATGTAAGCTCACGCATACGAGGGACAGAGCCTTCAACGCCAATTGCTGATGGAGCAAGTACATCGCCATCAAAAAAGTGAGGGTGTGCAACACGGCCAACATGCCATAGCTGTGCAAACATTTTGCCGCCATTAGCGTGCACAGCGTCAGTTACTTTTTTCCAACCTTGAATTTGCTCGCTGGTAAATAAACCCGGAGTATTTGGGTAACCTTGTCCATCTGGACGAATAATAGTTGCTTCACTAATAATTAAACCGGTTTCGGCACGGCGAGCATAATATTCAACCATATCTTGTGTTGGCACTAAGTTATCGTCAGCCATACAACGCGTTAATGGCGCCATAAGTACGCGGTTTTTAAGCTCAATCGTGTTATTTAATTTAAACGGAGCAAGTAGATCAGTTGTCATTTTTCAATCCTTCATTAAGTATATGCTTACTACAATGTGGCCTTTTTACAAACATTCAAGCTTATTTTGAATGATCGCTCAAATTAGTGAGAAATTATACTGATCAATCTACAAATTAGATCTGCATTGCTGAAATTAAATAGCAACTTTTCAACACTCTGTCATATAACTCGATATACTTGTGTGCATATAATTTAGATATATTAATATCGATAGTAATTAAAAGTGAGCTAATTATGACAACGCCAAATTTAAGCGAAGAACACGCAGTAATTTTAGGACTTGGAGCAAAAAAACGCCTAGCCTATATGTTCGAAACCGTACAACAGTTCAAGCAAGTATGGATTTTAAACGATGATGATGGCTGCGTTATGCTTGCCAACGAAGATGACGACTGTGTGCCAGTTTGGCCAACTCGCGAATTTGCAGAAGCATGGGCTACTGGCGAATGGGTTGGTTGCACAGCTAAAGCAATTCCACTTGCAGATTGGTTTAGTCGCTGGACACCAGGCCTTGAGGAAGATGACTTACTTATTGCTGCCTTCCCTACAGAGGAAGATGATGGCACGATATTGTTTTCAGATGAGTTTGAAAAACAATTAAAAGCACCAAAGCAAAAATATTAAGGTTCAAAGCCTAAATACTCAGAGTTCTAAAATTTATAAACGCGGCACTTAATTTAGTAGCCGCGTTTTTATTGGCAATATCTAAAATTCAAATAAGCCTGCGTAATTGCATCTGGATTTTCTACTTGCGGATAATGCCCAAGCCCTACAAACTCTTGTACGCGCGCATTGGGGATCAGCTTTTTATAATGCTCAATCATATGCTTACCAGAGATGGGGTCTTCTGCGCCTGCTATAAACGTAAGTGGTATATTGTTATTTATGATGGCACCAACCCAGCGTTCTCTGTTTTGCTGCCTCTGCTTTATATAACTAATGAGTTTAGGCATAACGGCTAAACCATCTTTATAAATTAGCAACTCCCAAAGGGTGTCTACCACTTGTTTTGAAGGCGGTGTACTTTTACCAAAAATAGTAACTAGATTATTGGCAAATTTTTGTTTATTCATTAATTTTGGCACTATCCAACCTAGCTTTGAAAGTAAAAGCTTTTGTATAAATAAGGGTTTATGCACCTCAGGAAATAACCCACCATTTAAAAAGCACACACTGTTTATTTTAAAGTCACTTTGGCTAACGACTTGTCTTGCTAATAGCTCTTGAGCCACAGTATCGCCATAGTCATGAGCTAAAATATGTATATCATTAATATTTAACGTTTTTAAAAATTGAGTATATAAGTCGGCTTGTTCAGTAATTTTATAGCCTGCATTTTTAGGTTTATCTGACAAACCAAAACCTAGCATATCGAGTGTAATTACAAAATAATGTTCACTAAGGGTTTGCCACATACCTTCCCAGTCCCAACTAGCACTTGGAAAGCCATGTATTAAAAGCAGCGCAGGCTTAGTTATATCACCAGCTGTTTTAGTAAAAATTTGATGGCCACTAATTTGAGTAAATTGACCCTGTGATTGCCACTGTTGAAGAGAAAACATATATTAGCTTAATTTTTATTATTGATTTGTTAGTTTTATCATAAAGATAATGAAAAAAGGAAACAAAACCAATGCATAAAATTTGCATTGGCTTATTAAAAGTCATGTTAAAATTTAATAGTGTAATCTACATAAACTCGATGGTCAGCTCTATCGCCTTTAACACCATCAACACTGCCTGATTTTTCGGTTGTATAATCTACAAATAACCAACGTAAGCTTAAGCCTTTTATTTTCTCAACTTTATAGCGAGTATCTACAGCCCAATATTTTTCGTCGGCTGTACCACCTAACTTACCCAATGCAGAGTTTTCAGCATCGCTGCCGTCTGTGTAGTAAAATTTAGTTGTTAAGCCAGGCGATACTGCTTTCAAATCAATTCCTAAACGAGCTTGCCATGATGTTTCATTTTGGTTTGTTAAATCGGCACCAATTAATGAGCGAGTTGGAAATGGGTTTGTACCATGGTCGCCACTGAAATTATCTTCAATCCAAGCATCACTTACTTTAGTAAATGCCGCACCTACACTCCAAATATCTTTTTTCCAATCAGCATCTAGGTAATAGGCAAATCCATCGTTTTCACTTTTGGTTAAACCTGTTAATGCACCAGGTGCATCTTCATCATCTAAATCACCACCCTCTGCGCCTGTTACAAATAAATCACCATCATCTTGTGAGGTAAATATGCCAGTTGAAAGGGTTAACTTACTTTGCTCAAGCTTAATGTCGTAACTGATTTTTAACCCGATTTTACTTAAATAATTGTGCGAATTTAAATATTCAGCTTCTAATATTAGATTGTCTTTTTTATGCGTAGCACCTACGCCCCAAATTACGCTAATAGCACCAGTTGCCGATTGATCGGTAGAAAAGTCTTCCCATCTATCATCGTGTCGACGGCTCCATTTATCGTAAACGTAACCGTATAATTTAGTGTTACCAATTTTGTAATCGCCAAAAACGCCTCTAAAAGTATTAGGAATAGCCCGACTCCCAGAGCTTTTAAGCAACATACTTTTGGTTTTTTGCCCGCCCACTTTAACGTGACCGTTGTTGCCCAATTTAAAATCTAAAAAATATTGTCCAAATTTAGAAAAGCTATCGTCAACTCCACCGCTCTCATTACCTGCTGGCAAAATATTACCTGCGGCTGAACCCGTAGAATTAATATCCATCACGGTGTACGTCGATACACCCACACTCACTAAATCGTTTATATAACCCGATGTGTAATTGAGCTCTATACCTTGAGCAAAAGTTGAATCGTCACTTGCGTCGTTATCGTAGTCACGGTCAAAATAAATTGATCTAAGTTTTATATTAAATTCATCTTGTTCTGTCAGCCCATTAACAGCGGCATACGAAGGAATAGAAATACATGTTAATACTGCGCCTGTTGCCGCAAGTAATTTAGATACTCGGTGAGCCATAGTTATCTCCGTTACCTTGTTTTGTTTAAGTTTTAACTGTGCAGTGCATAGCAGCGTGTATTTTTTCGACCTACACGGTAAACATGTCATAATTACATTTTAAGTAATCACGTTTTCTTTCACGCTACTAAAATATAGAACAATATAAGTTTTTAATGTTTTAATTTTCATATTATAAAATATTAAGTGTTTGTTTTGTTTCGGATGAATTATAAAAGTAAGGTGAGCATCGTCTCTTGCTCGCTCGAACCTATACCGATAGTTCCCTTTAAAAGCGTCATAATATTGGTTAAATTTTACTTTATTTAAACTTAACAAAGTAAAGTTATAAGCAAAAACTAAAAGCTATCCGTTGTTTTTTGAGCACCTAATATTCACTAAAAAATCGATAAATATAAAAATCAGCACCTTTAGCTAATACTTTTGTTGTTCGCTATAAAGTAGCAAAAAACATAAAAATTATTATATTTATATACATGTTCGTCTTATCTTGGTGAGTAAAATCAACTTTTTATATTACATCCACTCTAAACCTTTATAAAATATATATATTCTAATTAATAACAAAGTTGTATCCTGAATAATAAGTGCTATATTTATTTCGATGATAAAACAGATATACTGTCAGTATATTAATAATAAAGGATGGGTTAATGTTTTCAGGACGACCGGTTAGTAAAAGGTTATTAATCTCGGTGCTTACTCATGCTATTTTTTTCATCAGTGGTATTGTATTAACTTACTTTGCCCACGCTGCACATCAAGATGCTGTTAATAACAAAATAAATGAAGCCCTCAACAACCGCCTTTCTTCACTCTCAACAGGCGTTACTAGCAGATTCGCCTTATATAAATATGGGCTATACGGTTTAAAAGGATTTATACACGGCATTGGCGTTAATAATTTAAGCTACCAAACAATTTCTAATTACTCTAACAGTCGCAACTACGCCCAAGAATTCCCTGGAGCAAATGGTATTGGTTTTATAAGAAAAGTGAATGCCGAAAACTTAGCTCAATTCTTAAAAACTGCAAAATCCGATCGACCTAACCAAATATTCAAACTAAATAAACTAGCTAACGAAAGTGATGAGCACTTTATTATTCAGTATATATTTCCTGAGCAAAGTAATTCACGGGCTCTAGGACTCGATATTGCATCGGAAAGTACACGTAAAAAAGCAGCATTAAATTCTGCAATTAATAACCAAGTTCAATTATCGGCGCCTATTACGTTAATCCAAGCGGATAACAAATCGCAACAAGGCTTTTTAATTTTACTACCAGTTTATAAAAATATTATTATTCCAACTGATAAAATCCAGCGTTTAGAGCAATTAATTGGATGGACTTACTCCCCTTTATTAATAGACAATATTTTAGACTCTCTTTCCCAAGCTGATGAAAATAAGCTAGTCATTAGCGACATAGGTAACAACGTTAAAACTGACTTTTTTAGCTACGGCATTAAAAGCAACTCGGCTGATTATCAGTTAAATAAAGTAATTAAAGTGATGGGAAGAACATGGGAAATCACACTTAGTGCTTCAGACACATTTATTGAATCACTACACTTACCGAGTAAATATCAAGCTATTGTCAATGGTGTTTTTTATACCCTTATTTGTATGTTTATAACTTTAATAATTCAGCTGTTTTTTTACCGTAGAGCACAAAGAACACAGCGAAGAATTATCAAAGCTAAACAAAATAAGCATATGCTGCAGCAAACAAATTTAAAATTAGAAAAAGAAGTAAAATTACGTACTAAAGAAATTGCCGATATAAGTATGCTTCAACAAAGTATTTTAAACAGTGCCAGTTACTCTATTATTGCGACCGACATAAATGGCTTAATTACTTTGTTTAATCCCGCCTCTGAAAAGTTATTAGGCTATAAAGCGCAAGACGTTATTGGAATTGAAAACCCGGGTATTTTTCATTTAAAAGAAGAAATTATAAAAAAAGCCAAACAGCTTAGTGCAGAGTTAAATGAACCTGTTTTCCCTGGTTTTGAAGTGTTTATCTTAAAAGCAACGGCTACAGAGCCTGATATCAATCAGTGGACATACATTTCTTCTACAGGCGAGCACATACAAGTTAATATAAGTGTCACCTCTTTATTAAATAACGAAAATGAAATTGTTGGCTATTTGGGTGTAGCATACGATTTGACCGAACAAATTAATCACGAACAAGCTCTCGGACATGCTAAAGAATTAGCTGAACAGGCATCACAAGCTAAATCTGAATTTTTAGCAAATATGAGTCACGAAATACGCACACCTATGAACGGCATACTAGGTACATTACAGTTACTGCAAGAGCAGCCATTGAATGAAAAATCAAAAGAGTATTTAAAAAAATCACTTTATTCGACCCGCTCACTCACCACTATTATTAATGATATCCTCGACTTTTCTAAAATTGAAGCTGGGAAGCTTTCATTAGAATATAAATCATTCGACCTTTTTGAACTTATTCACCACTTAGACTCTGATCTTGGCCTGCAAGCCAGTGATAATAATATATACCTTAAATTTATAATTAATATTGAGCATAAGTACTGGGTGGGCGACCCGGTTAGACTAAGACAGATATTTTTAAACCTAATATCTAATGCGATTAAGTTTACGTCGCAAGGTGGCGTTACAGTAACGTTTAGGCTAACCGACGAAAACAAAATATGTTGTTGTATATCAGACACCGGAATTGGAATTTCTGAGCAGGCTATAGAGCGATTGTTTGAGCGCTTTGAACAAGCAGAGCAATCAACTACGCGTGAATATGGCGGTACAGGTCTTGGCTTACCTATTACTAAATCATTAATAGGTTTAATGAATGGCGAAATTAAAGTAACCAGCCAATTAGATTCAGGTAGTCAGTTTTATGTGTACTTACCATTAAAACAAGCACAGATTGATGAAAGCACATTAATAACAAAAAATGTTGAGCTTCCTGACCTATCTGGAAAAACTATTTTATTAGCTGAAGATAATAAAATAAATCAGCTTGTTGCATCTGCGATGCTTGAGCCTACAAAAGCCACCATTATTATTGCTAACAATGGTTTAGAAGCAATCTCATTATACGAGTCACACAAGCCAGACATTATTTTTATGGACATTCAAATGCCTAAAATGGATGGTCTTCAGGCATGTAAAAAAATTAAGGCGCTTAATAGCGAACAAATTGTTATCGCATTAACCGCTAATGTTTTTACAGAGCAAAAAGAAATATACAGGCAGTTATTTGATGGTTACGTTTCAAAGCCAATTGAAAAACATGAACTTGTAGGCATGTTATCAACACTCTATTTAGTTAATAGTTAGTCATTACGGAGGCATTAAAAAACCCAGTTACTAATACCTTTCGATATTAGTAACTGGGTTCTAAGAATAATGGTGGAGGGAGAGGGATTCGAACCCTCGTTAGGGATAAACCTAAACACACTTTCCAGGCGTGCGCCTTCAGCCACTCAGCCATCCCTCCACAGTGCTGCAATTGTGTAATGCAACAGCGCGCTATAGTATGAAATAGACCCTTAAGGTGCAAGGCATTTTTAAATATGAGCCTTTAAATGCTTACTTATCAAGCAATAGCTTATCTATAGGCACAAAAAACGGCTAAATCTAAGACCTAACCGTTTTAATTTATACTTTTAAAATTACTTAGCCATGCTCGCAGTAAATTCAAGCATGCGATTAAGCGACTTAAGTGCGCCTTCGCGTAAATCCATATCAACGAATATTTCTTTACCTTTAGGGCTTATGAGGGCTTCCTCAATCGCTTTTAAGCCATTCATTGCCATCCAAGGGCAATGTGCGCAACTTTTACATGAAGCGCCCTCACCTGCCGTTGGAGCCGCAAAAAACTCTTTATCTGGACATAGTTGCTGCATTTTATAAAAGATGCCGCGATCGGTTGCTACAATAAACTTTTTATTGTCCATTGTTTGCGCAGCTTTAATTAATTGGCTCGTAGATCCAACCGAATCGGCAAGTGCAACAATTTCTGCTGGTGACTCAGGATGAACTAATACGCCTGCATCTGGGTGTAGCGCCTTCATATCTTTTAAGGCTTTAGTTTTAAATTCGTCATGTACGATACATGCACCATTCCACATAAGCATATCAGCACCGGTATTTTTTTGAATATAACTACCAAGGTGCTTATCTGGGCCCCAAATGATTTTTTCGCCTTGCTCATCAAGGTGCTCTACTATTTCAAGTGCACATGATGAGGTTACAATCCAATCTGCACGTGCTTTAACAGCCGTAGAGGTGTTTGCATACACAACCACTTTACGGTCAGGGTGCTCATCACAAAACGCTGAGAACTCGTCTATCGGGCAACCAATATCTAGCGAACACGTCGCTTCAAGCGTTGGCATTACAACCGTTTTATTTGGCGTTAAAATTTTGGCTGTTTCGCCCATAAATTTCACGCCCGCGACGATGATCATATCTGCATCGTGACGTGCACCAAAACGTGCCATTTCTAGCGAATCGGCAACGCAGCCGCCGGTTTCTTCTGCAAGTGCTTGAATTTCAGGATCGGTATAATAATGTGCAACAAGTACTGCATTTTTATCTTTTAGTAATTGTTTTATACGCGCTTTATATTCGCCTTGCTCGTCATTTGTTAACGGTGCTGGCTTAGGGGGGAAAATATAACCTTCAGGCATAATAGTTTGAGCTAGACTCATGTTCTCGACCACTTATCTACAGTGCATTAATTAGGGCGAATTATACGAGAATATAAACATAAATAACAGCAAACTAGTTAAGCTGTTTATAAAAAATAGAATGGGAATTTAAAAAAGAATATAAAGGAAAGTATTAGAGAGTGGTGGGTCATGATGGATTTGAACCATCGACCAATTGATTAAAAGTCAACTGCTCTACCAACTGAGCTAATGACCCGCTCTAATATAAATCTGCTTTGTAAAAAGCTGTGTAAATCCGCCGATTAAAAATTTCATAGAATGGTGGGTTATGATGGATTTGAACCATCGACCAATTGATTAAAAGTCAACTGCTCTACCAACTGAGCTAATAACCCAATCTATGCGCTTATTCAATTATGAATGAAGCTTACGTATATCCGTCGATTGATGCCAAACATTATTCATAAGAATAAAGAATGGTGGGTCATGATGGATTTGAACCATCGACCAATTGATTAAAAGTCAACTGCTCTACCAACTGAGCTAATGACCCGCTCATGCGCTTATTCATTTTGAATAAACTTACGTAAATCCGCCGATTAAAACTACTCATAGAATGGTGGGTTATGATGGATTTGAACCATCGACCAATTGATTAAAAGTCAACTGCTCT
>NZ_WTKV01000014.1:116189-136903 GCF_011378705.1 Pseudoalteromonas sp. SA25
AGAATGGTGGGTTATGATGGATTTGAACCATCGACCAATTGATTAAAAGTCAACTGCTCTACCAACTGAGCTAATAACCCGCTCTATTGTTGCGTTTAAATGCAACTTACTACTTTACGTAAATCCGTCGATTGGAACCAATCACTATTCAAAGTGAATAAAGAATGGTGGGTTATGATGGATTTGAACCATCGACCAATTGATTAAAAGTCAACTGCTCTACCAACTGAGCTAATAACCCGTTCCAGTTGCTAACTTATTTCTAAGTTAAAGCCTGCGTAAATCCGCCGATTGATGCCACACACTATTCACAAGGAATAAAGAATGGTGGGTCATGATGGATTTGAACCATCGACCAATTGATTAAAAGTCAACTGCTCTACCAACTGAGCTAATGACCCGCTCTGACGTTGCGTTTTATAACAACTTAGTATTCTACGTAAATCCGCCGATAAAAGACCATTCAAAGAATGGTGGGTTATGATGGATTTGAACCATCGACCAATTGATTAAAAGTCAACTGCTCTACCAACTGAGCTAATAACCCGCTCTTTTTGTCGCATTTCGAGTGGGGTAACCATTCGTTTGCTGCGGGCGCTTATAATACTTATTTATAAAATGAGTGCAACCGAAATTGTCTCTTTTTTTAAGTTTTTATGTCTAGATGCACAAAATTAAACCGTTTGTGCTCAAACTACATGCAAATCCAAGATTCTTCGAGAGTTTCCATGTAGTTTGCTCGCCCTAACTAGAAATTTAATCGCTAGTGAACTTTAGTTTCCTAAACGATCAGTTGCTAGTTTTGCAGCGGTTGTACTTGGGTATTGATTGATAAGATCGCTCAATATTTTTTGCGCTTGCGCCGCTGAACCTTGATCTTGTAAAAGTGTGCCTAACTTTAGCATCGCATCTGGGCGTTTATTAGAATTTGGAAATTCGTTCACAACGACTTTAAAGTGCTCTACTGCTTTTACACCATCATTTTTAATAGTAAGCAACTGCCCTAACCAATAATGCGCATTAGACGCATATACAGAGTTTGGGTAGGTAGTTAAAAACGTTTGAAATTCAGGAATCGCTTGGTCATAGCGTTTATCTTTCATTATTAACGCAACAGCGCGCTCATAGGCTTCGTTTTCAGATAAGTCACTGCTATAGGTCTGTGCATTGCTTTGTTGCGTGTAATCAGTTGCGGGAGCTGCAGCTGGCTGTGTATAAGCCTGGCTCACGCGGTTTTCAATTTCTTGATACAATTCACGCTGACGCTGCAGTACTTTTTCAAGCTTGTAGCTTTGCTCTTCGGTTACACCTCGAATTTGGCTTACTTCGTCTTGTAACAAGTTAAGCTGTTGCTGTAACTCAACTTGCAAAAAGTTACGCTGTTGCATCATATTCTCAAGCGACGCTAATCGCTTCTCAATACTGGATTGTGAACTCGCAGCTTCTGAAACAGGAGCGGGAGCAGCCATTAACTGGGTGCTCCCGCTCAATATCATGGCTGCCAAAATAATTTTCGGCTTCATAATATCTCTTATTTTAGTAAACTAGTACCGCACGGCGGTTTTTAGCGAAAGCTGATTCAGTGCGAGACTTAACCATTGGCTTCTCTTCACCGTAGCTTACCACTGACATTTGGCTAGCTGAAACACCTAAGCTTAATAAGTATTTTTCAACTGCTTGGCCACGGTGCTCACCTAGTGCAATATTGTACTCTGGAGTACCGCGCTCATCTGCATGGCCTTCAATTAGTACTTTAACTGATGAGTTTTGAACTAAAAACTCAGCATGTGCACGAAGTAAGTCTGCGTACTTGCTTTCAACTGTCGCAGTATCAAAATCAAAGTAGATTACTTGCTCTTGACGAAGTGCTTCGTACTTTTGACGAAGTTGCTCTTCTGCTTGTTGCTCAGGAGAAATTGTAGCAACTTCAACCGTATCAGTGTTAGTTGATTGCTCAACAACGCCTTGATTTGATTGGTTTGCAGCACCTTCATCAATATCTGAAGATGAGCTACAAGCTGCTAATGTCATTACTGGCACAGCAATTAGCAGGCCTTTAAGTATTTTGTTAAGTTTCATTGAGTAGATTCCTATTTTGAGTAAACCAGTAATATTACTGTAAGTATGGCGACCAAGCTGGTGCCTTTACTTGTCCGTCTAGCACAGGTAACCGTGCCTTGAAGCGGCCGTCCATCGATACTAGCGCAAGTACCTGTTTATTATTATGAAGCGTGCTATATATAATCATCGAACCATTTGGCGCTATGCTCGGTGATTCATCTAGGCGTGTTCTCGTTAATACTTGGAACGCGCCTGTAGCCAGCTCTTTCTTAGCAAGATGGTACTGCCCGTTGGTACGGTTAACCATCACTAATTCTTTTCCATCTGGTGTTATTGAACCAGCAAGATTCATATCACCATCAAAGGTGAGTCGCTGTGACCTACCAGTTTTTAAATTTAACTTATAAATCTGAGCATTACCACCCCTTTCAGATGTAAACACAATATCTTGACCATTAGGGTGCCAAGATGGCTCAGTATCTATGCTACGGTGATTGGTTAAGCGTGTTTCTTTGCGTGTAGCTAGGTCAAGCAAGTAAACTTCTGTTGCACCCGTCTTGTCCTTAGAAAGCACTAATAATAACTTTTTACCATCTGGCGAAAACTGCGGTGCACCATTAATACCACGGTAGCTTGCTATTATTTCGCGCTTACCTGTGTAAATGTCTTGAATGTAAATTTGGCTTTGACGATTTTCAAACGTTACATACGCTAACTTAGTACCATCTGGTGACCACGCTGGCGACATTAAAGGCTCTTTTGAGCGAAGTAATACTTGCTCATTAAATCCGTCATAATCTGCAACAACTAACTGATAAGGCTTAGGGTCATTATCACGTACTATTACATAGGCAATTTTAGTTAAAAATGCGCCTTTTTCACCAGTCAATCTTTCATAAATAACGTCACTGATTCGATGAGAGTAACGGCGAAAACCACTTTCACTAATAACACTTTCACGCGCTTCCAAAATATGATCTTGGCTTTTAACTAGCTTACCATTACTCATCATTTGTGTGTTGCCACCGGTAATTTGGCCGCGGATCACGTCAACTAACTCATAACGCACTAAGTAACGCCCATCAGTTTGCTGCTCAACTTCGCCCACTAATATCGCTTCCACACCTTTATTAACCCAAGATGCGTAATCAATTTCGCTATCTTTGGTTGGCTGTTGTGGCATCTGCGCTACATCTACAGGTTTAAATTTACCACTGCGCATTAAATCGGCAGCAATAACACTGCTTAGTTTTTCAGGGATTGGGCCAACACCTTGGTACTTAAAAGGTACTATAGCAATGGGCCTTGCACCGTCTACACCCTCAGTTATTACAATTTCAAGTGCTGCATTAGCAACACCCACAAACCCAAACAGTAAAACTAAACAGGCTATTTTTATTTTGTTGAACATATCATTCCTTTAAAATTCTGGCTTGATTGTTAAATTAATATTCTTAAGTTGTTCGAATACGTCTTTATCTTTAGACACCGGTAATGTGTCGGCCATGCGCACTGCTCTTAATGCAGCTTCACATACCAACTTATCGCCACCTAATGATTTAACTTGCGTTACTAAACCATTAAAACCTAAACGAATATTTACTCGGCACTGTTGGTTTTTCATTTTTTCATCAATCAATAAGTTTTGCTGAATACGCGCCATAATTAATGCACGGTACTTATCAACTTCGCTTACCACTTGTTGTTGACGTATTTTACTACGGGCAGCCTGCTCTTTAGCAAGTTGCTCTTGTAACATTTGCTCTTGCATTGCTTGCTGGCGTTTACGTTCTGCCTCGGCTGCACGCTCTTTTGCCTCGATTTCACGTTTTTTACGTTCAGCTTCTGCTTTTTTAAGTGCGTCTTCTTCGGTTTTACGCTTATCAGCAGCAGCTTTTGCTGCACTTTCAGCTTCTTGCTTTTGCTTTTCGGCTTGCTTAGCTTTAGCGCGCTCTTTTTGCTCAATGGCACGTGCTTTTTTAGCTTGTGCTTGCGCCTCGGCTGTTTCTTTTTCTTTAGCTTTACGTTCTTGCTCTAGCTTTTTAATATGCCTAGATTCAGATTCGCGTTGCTTACGTGCATTGGCCGCTCTGCGTTCTAAATCGCGGATACGTTTGTCTTCAGCACTTTTTTTATCTTTTTCTTTCTTTTGAAGTTCAGCAATTTTTTGCTCAACTTGTTTTTGATCAACTGTAACGGCTGATACTGCTTTATCTGGCGTAGGTATAGCCGAATTAAGCGTTACTTCCATTACTTTAGGTGCTGGCGGATGAATGTTTGCAGAGGCATACAAAAAACCACCAATTCCTAAATGAAGTACTATCGATTTTACTACTGAACTATTCATACAGCTACTTCCCCTCAAAGGATTCAGTCATTAATCCTACTGATGGTACGCCTGCATTTTTCAAAAAATCCATTAGTAATAATACTTCTTGATACGACACCTTACCCGAGCCTTTAATCATAACTGGCACGTCAGGGTTTTTCATTAACTGTAATTTTATAACCGCAGCAACATCAAGTGCTTCCATAGGCTCTTCAGGATCAGTACCTACGCTTACATAATATTTACCCTCTGCATCAATTGAAGCAATAATGGGAGGAGTATCTTTAGTATCAACTAAATCAGACTCTTCCATTTTAGGTAAATCAACTTTTACACCGTGTGTAATAAGCGGTGCTGTTGCCATAAATATAATAAGTAATACCAACATTACATCAATGTAAGGTACTACATTAATTTCTGCGACCGGACGGCGCTTTTTACGCTGATACATTCGCTTGTGCCTCTATTTGTGTAGCTGCTTGACGGTGTAAAATATTAGCAAACTCTTCCATAAAGTTAATATAATGAGACTCAAGCTTTTCAACACTATTTGAAAAGCGGTTATAAGCAATAACGGCCGGAATTGCCGCGAATAAACCCATAGCAGTCGCAATAAGTGCCTCTGCTATACCGGGTGCTACCATTTGTAATGTAGCTTGCTTAACTTCACCTAGTGCAATAAAGGCATTCATAATACCCCACACTGTACCAAACAAACCGATGTACGGACTAATAGAACCTACCGTTGCTAAAAACGATAAGCTAGATTCAATTTTTTCAATTTCACGAGAAAGCGCAACACGCATAGAACGATGCGTCCCTTCCATAACAATACTCGCACTTTGAAATGTATTCTTTTTATGACGAGCAAACTCTTTAAAGCCTGAAGTAAATAAGGCTTCAATACCTTGAGACTGACCGCTGCGTGACGATATTTCGTTATACAATTTACTTAGATCAATACCAGACCAAAATTTTTGCTCAAATTTCTTAGCATTTGATAGTGCATCTGATATTGCTTTTTTACGCTGAAATATAATTGTCCACGACATTACAGACATGGCAACTAGCCCTAACATCACTAACTGAACAAGCAAGCTTGCTTCTAAAATTAGGTCTAAAAAATTAAGCCCTGATCCCACGTTAAACTCCTAAGTAATTTCAAAATACGGCAAATTGGTTAATTTGTGTAAATATGACCGTTTATACGGTCAAAAGTTGCATCTAGTGTATCTAGTCCATTTCAAGCTGACAACGGTATTGCTATGAATAGGCAACAAAAAACGTTAAAAAACAGCTTTAGTTGGCATTTCCCTTTGCCTCAGTATTTTATTTAATCTTTTAAATAAACTCGCTAACAATAAATATGCGTAAATATATAAGTAAAACGTCATAAAATGCGCCGTTTATTCAAAATAAGAGCATAAACACTCAAAACCTATAAGCCTTACCTTCACGTAACAGTAAAACTAATACCGAGCCACATCAAAAGAAATTACTTAAGCTAGTAATTTCATTAACTTATAAATTTAACGATTAATTAACGCGCAAGATTCAAACAACAATAAAATTCACCGAATTAGTTTTTCTAATCTGAAAATACAAATTTTCTAGTTTGAATAAAAAGGTGATCTTACGTATTATTCTCCCATACCGAACTAGCGCACTGAATGAGATAGTTTCATTAAGCCAAGTTCTTAGTAATAGGATATTTTATCGTATTACATTGTTTTACTCTTTCTGGATAAAACCAAATTCAGTAAAACATAGTTCCCTGGATTACTTCCTTCAACTTGTTGTTTGCCCGCATTTTTTGCGGGCTTTTTTTTGCCTGCAATTTGGTGCGCTACATATTTTATACCAACCAGCATAAATCTTTGATCAATTTAACGAATTAAATTACACTATAACGTCGTTAAAAATTTTTTATTTAGAACAACTAGATACAAAAACTTTTGCCTAGTTCTAGCGTAATTTTCTTAACGTTAAGTAGACCCCATATATAAGCAGATTGGTATTATTTATAAACTAATAATTGCTCTACCTATTTTACAATAAGTAATTCGGTTACTAGTTTGAATGGTACGCAGGATAGCTTCGCAAGTCTTAACGCCCTGTGAATTAACAGTTAACTATAAAGCGTATAAGTATTTTGAAATAACATTTGCAACAGTGTGCTGAGGTTTTGGGTAAAATACCAGCCGTATAAATATTTGAAAGAAAGGGATACTAAGTCAATTACCTGCTGCGCAATAAACCACAGCAAGTAATGTATATGATGAGGCTAGTCTTTTTTAGGAAGTAAACCAAAGTGATGATATGCACTGTCAGACACTATTCGCCCACGCGGAGTACGCTGAATAAACCCTTGCTGAATTAAAAACGGCTCAATTACATCTTCTATTGTTTCACGCTCTTCACCAATAGCTGCAGCTACATTGTCGAGTCCTACTGGGCCGCCCATGAATTTTTCAATTATGGCGAGTAAATATTTGCGATCCATATAATCAAAACCACTTTTATCTACGTCAATCATATCAAGCGCTTGCTTAGCTACTTCGGCATTTACTGTACCGTCAGATTTTACCTGTGTGTAATCGCGTACACGGCGTAATAAACGGTTTGCAATACGTGGTGTACCACGTGAACGTTGTGCAATTTCGGTTGCGCCATCATCACACATTTCTAAACCAAGATAATGTGCAGAGCGCCCTACTATGTGCGACAAATCTTCTACAGAATAAAACTCTAATCGCTGCACAATACCAAAACGGTCACGTAGTGGCGATGTTAGCGAGCCTGCTCGCGTAGTGGCACCAATAAGTGTAAATGCAGGTAAGTCTAATTTAATAGAACGCGCAGCTGGGCCTTCACCAATCATTATATCAAGCTGGTAGTCTTCCATTGCTGGATACAGTATTTCTTCAACTTGCGGGCTTAGCCTGTGTATTTCATCAATAAACAGTACATCGCCTTCTTCTAAATTAGTAAGTAACGCAGCTAAATCGCCTGCTTTTTCAAGTACAGGGCCGGATGTTGTTTTAATACTTACGTGTAATTCGTTAGCAACGATATTTGCAAGCGTGGTTTTACCAAGCCCTGGTGGGCCAAATATTAATAAATGATCGAGCGCTTCACCACGGGTTCGCGCAGCTTCAATAAAAATTTCCATTTGCTGCTTAACATGAGGCTGGCCTCTGTAGTCGGCTAAAAGTTTTGGTCTTATTGCACGATCTATAGAGTCTTCATTTGTTTTTTCAGTCGCATCAATTAAGCGATCCGCTTCAATCATGGGTTACTCACAACATTGATTTTAAAGATTCTCTAATAAGAACCTCAGTAGACATATCGGGTTTGCTTATCGATTTTACTGCTTTTTGAGCTTGTGGCAATTTATAACCTAATGCAAGCAGTGCCGATACGGCATCATCGGCTGCGTTATTAGCTATTGTCGCATCGCTCATTGGCTCTATTACTGCGCTGTCGCTAAATGGCGTAAATAAATCATTACCCCAATCTTTTAATCTGTCTTTCATTTCGAGTACTAAACGCTCGGCTGTTTTTTTACCTACACCGGGTAATTTAACTAGCGACGTTGAGTCTTCGTTATTTACACAGCTTACAAATTGCTTTGCCGACATGCCCGATAAAATAGCTAAGCCAAGTTTTGGACCAACGCCATTTGCTTTTAATAGCTCTCTAAACAAGGCGCGTTCAACTTTATTATTAAAACCAAATAATAATTGAGCATCTTCACGCACTACAAAGTGCGTATAAACAATCGCGTTTTCACCAATTTTTGGTAAATCGTAAAAACAGGTCATTGGCATTTGTACTTCGTAACCGACACCACTTACTTCGAGTAATATTTCTGGTGGCTGTTTTTCGACTAAAATACCATTTAAGCGGCCTATCATAGTTATTTCCTTAAACGTCCTCTAACGGTTTTGCTTGCGCTACCCGCTAGTTTAATTAAATTTTGTTCTGAGTGAGCGTGGCAAATCGCAATAGCGAGTGCATCAGCTGCATCGGCCTGTGGCGTACCGGGTAGTTTTAAAATATTTTTTACCATGTGCTGCACTTGTGTTTTATCAGCGCCACCGTTACCTACTACTGCTTGCTTAATTTGCCTAGCTGAGTATTCAAATACGGGTAAGTCGGCCATTGCAGCGCCAACAATCGCGGCGCCTCTAGCTTGGCCTAGTTTTAAAGCTGAATCGGGGTTATGCGCCATAAATACTTTTTCAATGGCAAAGGTTTCTGGCGAAAACTGTTCAATAAGCTGTGTAATGCCTTGGTAGATCATTTTAAGCCTAACCGGAAAAGGATGATCGGCTAACTTAATACAACCACTGCCTAAGTATGTAAATTTAGAACCTTGGTGGGCAACAACGCCATATCCGGTCAAACGTGAACCAGGATCGATCCCTAAAATAATGGCCAAACAGCACTCCATTGTTATTATTTTTAAATTACGCTAATAATGCCAGAGCACTGTATAAATTACCAGTATAAAGAAAAACAAAAATGCCCACGTGTTAGGTGGGCATTTGCAGGAGCATGTTAGTTTAAGCTTACCCTAGGGCACGCACTAATCCTTGGGTATTTTGTTTAAGTGTTCGGGCAATCATTAAATAGCCTAAACCAGCCACAAATACACCGCCAGCTACCGGACCAATAATCCATATATGCGGATGTAACTTACCTGCTAAATCAAACATTTGTTGCTGCACAATTAAAAGCGCTATATCACTAAAAAATGCAGCAACTAAGCCAGCTAAACCGCCGAGTAATAAAAACTCGTACAAGGTCGCGTTTTTAATTAATCGGCTTTTAGCGCCAAGTGTTCGCAGTATTACAATTTCTTGCATACGCTCACCTAAACTAGCTTGCACTTGCGATATAAGTACAAGCGCGCCACACAGCACAACAATTGCAAGTACAAAGCCAATGGCGAGTGATACTTGCGAAATAGTTGTTTGTATTTGCTTAACAAAGTTATCAATATCAATCGCTGTAATAGTAGGGTAAGTACGCAATAACTGGCTAAAGTCACGCTTTTGATCTGGGTTTATACGTACCGACGAAATATACGTTGCCGGAAAATCTGCAAGTACATCTGGGCTTAAAATAATAAAAAAGTTAGGTTTAAGCGTGGCCCAATTAACTTTGCGCACACTGGTAATTTTAGCGTCGAATGACTGCGAACCAATTAAAAATGTAAGCGTATCGCCCATCTCAACATCTAAACGCTCAAGCATCGACTCCTCTACTGAGGCTTCAGCCATCGCATTTTCACCAAACCACGTGCCTTGTGTTACTTCATTCTGGTCAGGCACATCTTTAAGCCATGTAAGGTTTAGCTCACGGCCAATACCTGCACGTGCTTCTTCGTCTTTTTTCTCGTTGTCTTGCAGCGATACAGAACGTGCTACCAACTCGCCGTTTACGGCATTTACACGTCCACGAATAGTGGGATAAAACTCTGATACCTGAATATCTTTTTGTGCTAAATACTCATTAATTGGCTCAAGTTCATTTTGCGTAATATTAACTAAAAACGCATTAGGCGCATCGGCAGGAAGTTGCGACTGCCAATCAGATATCATGTCGTTTTTAAGTACCACTAAAAACAACAGTAATTTAATCGCTAACGAAAAACTAATTAACTGTACCGCGTTCACATTTGCACGCTTTTGAATGGACGCAATTGCAAGCGACCAACTGTTACCTGGCTTAAGCCCTAATTTTCGACCGCCACCAAATATTAATTTAGATATCAAAAACAACACACCAATTAGCGCAAGCGTTGAGGCAAACAAAATAAGCGTTATTTTTATGTTGTTACTAAATAACCACATTAATAAAAACACGGTTAGCGCACTCATGCCTAAATGCACACGACTTACTGCCAACTTGTCACCTAAGTTACGGCGCAGTACTCTAAGCGGTGGAATATCAAATAAATCAAATAACGGTTTAATAGAAAACATAACGGCACAAATTACGCCGGTGCTTATAGCCACCAGCCAAGGTTTAAAGCCACCTAAAGGTAGCTCTGTGCCCATACTTTTTGATAAGTAACTTGTTGCTATTTCTTGCAAGCCATAACCAATTAACAGCCCAATACTTACCGCCATTGCACATACAAGCAATAAATGGAGCATGTATATTTTGCGGATCATTGAACGGCTACCGCCTAGCGTTTTCATCATCGCTACTGGGTCGTATTGTCGTTCACAATAACGTTTTGCTGAAACGGCTATAGCCACTGCGGCTAAAATAATACCTAATAGGCCGGCAAGTAATAAAAAGCTCTCTGCACGGTTTAAACTATTTGAAATAGGTGATTGACGGTCTTTAACGCCGTACCATTGTTGGTTTTCTTTCATTTGTGGTTTAAGCCACTCGTAAAAGCTATTTATATCGGCCTCACTACCTGCATAAAGTTGGCGATAATAAACACGACTACCTGGCTGCACAACTTCAGTTTTTGCCACATCGTCAATATTAATAAGCACGCGGCGGCTACTCGAAAATACATTAAATGGCGCATCGGGCTCTTCTACAATAACTTTTGAAACATTAAATAATGCAGCGCCAAGCTCTACTTGCGCGCCTATATCAATGTTTAAACTGTAAAATACCGATTCACTTAGCCACACATTACCAGGCGTTGGCCCGGTATTAGCAACTTTAGTTTCACCGGTTAGGGTATCTTTAACTTTTAACTGCCCTTTTAAGGGGTACGCATTAGATGCCGCTTTTACTGAGCTAAACTGCATTTCATCATCGGCAAACAACATAGTGTCGAAGTACACCATTTGCGCCGTTTTTAAATTTTGGCTCTGTGCTTTAGTAATAAAAGCAGTGTCGAGAACATGATCGCTTGCAAGTACACGGTCTGCTGCAATAAAAGCACTGCTTTTTTGCGCAATACTTTGCCCTATTCGCTCAGTAACCATAGACAGTGTAAGCACGGTTAAAACAGCAAGGGCGATAGCTGCGCTTATAACTGTTAGCTCACCACGGCGAAATTCTCGCGAAAATAACTTAAGCGCTAACTTAACCCACATTAGCAACGTCCTCTACTTGGCTTTTTACTAGTAAACCCGCCTCTATTTGAATAATGTGCTCACATTTTTGTGCAAGCCCTTCATCGTGAGTCACCAAAATAAGCGTAGTGCCGTGTTGCGTGTTTAAATCAAATAATAACGACTCAATCATTTTACCGTTTTTGCTGTCTAAATTAGCCGAAGGCTCATCAGCAAACAATATTTTAGGTGTACCAATAAATGCTCGCGCAATAGCAACACGTTGTTGTTCACCGCCAGAGAGTTGCGACGGGTAATGATCAATTCGATGGCTCAAGCCTACTTTTTCAAGCAAAACAATTGCTTGCTCTTTTGCATCACTTTCGCCAGCAAGTTCTGCTGGTAGCATAACGTTTTCTAGTGCAGTTAAGCTTTGTACTAACATGAACGATTGAAACACAAATCCAATTTTAGCCGCGCGCAGTGCAGCACGCTCTTCTTCATCTAAATTGTGTAATGGCTCGCCATCTAAAAATATTTCGCCGCTGCTTGCGGTATCCAGCCCTGCTAATAAACTGAGTAACGTTGATTTACCAGAGCCCGACGTGCCAACAATAGCAACAGACTCGCCATGCTTGACATTAAAGCTGATGTCGCTGAGGATGGGCAGCTCACCTTCAAAGGTAGAGACTACTTTAGACAAACCATTAACCTGAATTATATTTAATTGAGAAAGCGCTGACATATGACTCATTCAATCCTTCGTTTATTATTCATTTTATTTTTAGTTATCAAACCGCTGAGCGCAGCAGCCGACAACACGATTTTAATACTCGGTGACAGTTTAAGCGCAGCCTACGGACTTCAACAAGAAGAAGGCTGGGTAAAATTGTTACAAGATAAATACGATGACGAACACGCCGACATTGAACTTATCAACGCCAGTATTAGTGGCGAAACATCTGGTGGAGCCCTACGCCGTTTAGATGCATTGCTTGAGCAATACGAACCCACTCATGTACTTATTGAGCTAGGTGCTAATGACGGTTTACGTGGTTTTCCTGTCAAAAAAATGCAAACTAACTTAACGTCTCTTATTCAAAAAAGCCAAGCAGCTAATGCGATGACCGCCTTAATGGAGATTTACATTCCCCCTAATTACGGTCCGCGTTACAGCAAAATGTTTACAGACACTTTTACAGACGTTAGCGAAGAAACAAATGCGCATTTAATGAACTTTTTTATGCTCGATGTTGCTGGTCAACCTGAGCTAATGCAAAACGATAGTTTACACCCTAACAAAAAAGCTCAGCCATTAATACGAGATGAGATGTATGACTCGATCAAAAAGTGGTTAAATAAAGACTAGCCAATTAATACACCGCAAGAGTGCCTTTTTAGGTCTCTTGCGTAATAAACACCCAAACAAACAATCGCTTATTGATTTTTAAAAAAATACACGTACTATTGCATACAAATCGGTATGTGGCGCAGCTTGGTAGCGCACTGTCATGGGGTGGCAGGGGTCGAGAGTTCGAATCTCTCCATACCGACCAATTAATTCCTTTAAAAATAACAATCTTCGTTAATCTAAACCTAACCATCAGTAAACTTTACTTCCAGCAATTCGATAATACTCTATATCTAGATCCATATTTTTTTGTTATCAACCTTAATACTAATCTGCTTGCACCTCTCCAATATGTATTCTTTTAAAGACCTCTTTGCTCTCATCAAGAACCGCTACCTATTTTAATAAAATAAAGTTAAGCGTATAATTTTCAATCAGATATTAATAATAGGTTTTTAATTAAACTGTATAATTACGTCGGTGCAAAACTAAGTTGAATTTAAGGCTCTGTATTAAGTAACTTAGCATAGCGATGATTTAAGTCATTCAGTAAGGGAAATAAAATGAAAATAGGGATAGATCTCGGTACAACTCATAGCGTAGTGGGTATATGGCAAGATAACGCGGTTAAGTTGATTCCAGATATGGAGGGTAATGTGCTCGTTCCTTCAATTGTTGGCTTGTCGGAAGACAATTATATTCTTGTAGGCCAAGCCGCTAGGGATCGATTAGCAACCCACCCCGCACACACAATTTGTGAATTTAAACGTTTTATGGGCACTGATAAAACCTTTTCATTGGGCGAGCAAGATTATAGCGCAACTGAACTATCAGCCATTTTATTAAAAAGCCTTAAAGAGCAAGCCGAACATTATTTACAAGAGCCTATTACTGAAGCCGTTATTTCGGTACCTGCCTATTTTAACAATAAACAACGCCAAGCAACGCAACAAGCGGCTTTACTTGCAGGCCTTAAAGTTGAGCGATTACTTAATGAACCCACAGCCGCAGCACTCGCTTATGGGCTCGATAATAAAGACTGTGAGCAAACTTACTTAGTACTGGACCTTGGTGGCGGTACATTTGATGTGTCGGTTATTGAGGTATTTAACGACATATTTGAAATACACGCCTCATCGGGTGATAACTACTTAGGCGGTAACGACTTTACTAACGTTATTGAAGAAGATCTTTATAAGAAAAACGATTTGTATAAAGGTTTTTTCTCAGATAGTGAACTACGTAATATTTGGTCGTTGTGCGAGCGTTTAAAGTGCCAATTAACTAACGAGTCAACAGCCAGCTTTAATTTTGAATATAAAGAAAAAACGTATTCATATACCCTCACTCTGGAAGATTATCGTACATTGTGTAGCGAGTTAATTGAGCGAATTAAGTTTCCTATTAACCGTGCGATGTCTGACGCTGACTTAACACTTGAAGACGTTGATGGACTTATTCTTGTTGGCGGCGCTACGCGTATGCCTATTTTTCAACAGCAAATTAGCCGTGTGTTTTCACGTATACCGCAAACTCAATATAACCCTGACCATGCTATCGCTACTGGTGCTGCAATTCAGGCAGGTATGAGCGCACGTGCTAAAGAATTGAAAGACGTAATAATGACTGATGTTTGCCCATTCACTTTAGGCGTGGAGGTAAACAACAAACATGGTCAGTCTGAGTTTTTGCCTATTATAGAACGTAACGCGACGATTCCTGTAAGCGAAACTCGTTCTGTTTATTCAGCTCACCCTGAACAAGAAAAAGTACTCATTAAAATTTATCAGGGTGAACATTACCTCCCTAAAGATAATGTGTTTTTAGGCGATTTAGAAATAAATCTTGAGCCGTTAAATATAATACAAGAGTTATATTTAACATATACCTACGATCTTAATGGTGTACTTGAGGTTGAAGTGACTAATGTTGCAAGTGACAAAAAATACCGCACTTATGTAGGCGAAAATGAAGAAAGCTTGAGTGAAAGTGAGTTACGTGAACGTTTTTCACGACTTAACGCACTTAAGGTTTTGCCTAAAGACAAACTTGTAAATACTGCATTTAAAGCAAAGTTAGAGCGTTTATTCCAAGAAAATCTAGGCGATAAAAGGCGAGAGATTGGCGAGGCGATTGGTCAATTTATGGAAGTGTTAGAAACACACGATAACCACAAAATAGAGCGTATGATCGAAAATATAAAGCGCTATCTTAGTTATTAAAATTAGCTATTAAAGTTAGTTATTAAAGTTAGCTAATAAAAAATAGTTTCAGTTAAAAAATTACATGCATTAAATAAAGAGTGAAGTAATGAACCATTGGAAAATATTAGGCATTGAAGCCACAACAGATAAACGCCTTATTAAACTCGCTTATACAGAGATTCTAAAAAAAACATCGCCAACAGAGTATCCCGAAGAGTTTAAAGATTTACGAAAAGCATATGAGTTAGCTATTAAAGAGGCTAAACGACCTGCTAAAAATGAAGACACAGCACCCAATCAAGTATTTGAAGATGAGCACGAAAAAAAAGGCGTTATTAACGAGTCATTTTTTGATGAAGAAGAGCCCTCTCTCGCACCTACAGAAGTTGAAATAGTTAAGCCTCAACCTATCGAGTTAAATTGTATTCGCTCTATTTCAGAGCTGCAAGTAGCACTCAATGAATTATATTGTAATGTGTTATCTCGCAGCGATGTTGAACAATGGAAGTTATTATTTTCGTCGCCATTATTTTGGGATGTCGATCAAAGTCAGCAAGTCTCATTTACTTTAATTGATTTCTTTTCAGAGAATTACTTTTTATCTGCCACGGTATTTAAATTTTTAGATGAGAGTATGAAAATCTCTAGTGAGTTAGTAACCAATAAAAATAATCACTACCGTGAACTTGCTATTGCACTGCATCATTATATTCAGAGCCTACCACTGCGAATCGATGCCCTATCTAACATTGATCACAATATCAGCTTTGAACAACTGCAGCAGCATCTTCAGTTACGTAACTTAATAGAAGAGCAATGTATATATTCTAAGCTTACAGCTGAGCAGCTAATTACGCTTATGCAGCGAATTAATTTGGTATTTTATAATGACGAGTCACTTTATCTTTATGTTGCTAACTATTTATGGACATTGGGTGCATACACAGAAATTAGTAAGTTACTTGCCTCATTGCCAGAGCCTACAGATGCAAGCATAGATCAGCTGCGAGATTTACAAGCACACGCAGAATTTAAGCTTAAAAACTATGATATAGCACTCACTATTTATCTTGCGCAGCGAGAACTTATGAAAAGTTTTTATGCGATGAATATGACTAAAGAGATTGGTCTGTGTTATTTGCACCTTAAAAATTATGAAAAAGCATATACGTATTTAAACTCTTATTTTTATACTAGCCCTGAGGATATAGACCTTCGCTCTGCTTTGATTATCGCCCGTCGATACTACATAAAAGATCTTAAAAAAAATGAGGAAAGTAACGCTCTTAAAATAGCGACGTTACAATTTGAAAATGGTCGCTACCAAGATGCTTTAATAACGACTCAAACATACCCTCTAATTTTTCACGCTGATTGCAATTATTTACAGGCTTTATGCCTTGCTAAGCTAGAACGCTTAGATGAAGCATTTGACGTTTTTATCGCCTTTATGAATCTACATTTACAAAAACAGATAGATCCTTGGCCACTACTGGTTGATTTATTTATATATTGCCCAGACTCAATTGATTTCAATTTGATAATGGAAACTATCGCAAAAAAAATACAACCATCTCCTAACAAGTTTTATAAAACCCCTCGCGTGCTAGGCTCTGTACAAGAGAATATATACTCACAATTAGAACTCAAAACATTAGATCTTCCAGCGACTGATCATGATGGAAAACCCAATAAACCCATGGGTTACGCCCTCTATGCTGATTTAGACTATAAACAGCAATATGCTTGGGCAATGCTACATGCGTTAATGGCTAAATTGGCAAACTTCGAAGATAAAGCGATTGTGAAGCAAATAAAACAAGCCGCTATTTATGCTATTAAGCAAGCTATGCCAAAAATCACACACCAACCAAGTTGGAGCTTAAAGTTTATTCACATAGCTTTTGATATAGATGATTTTGATACCTGTATTAAGCTCGCAAACATCACGATGAGCGAGTTTTCTAATTTACCACAAAGCTACTATTATAAAGGGCGATCGCTAGCTGCCTTAGATCAATATGATGCAGCAATACCCATATTAATATTAGCCGCAGATAAATACGGACATCAGAGGCTTGGGATATACTCACTTGAATTTGCAGTGGAGTGTTGTGAAAAGCTCGTTGAACATGGACAGCCAATGCATCCTAATTACAATGATATATGCCTAAAACTGCAAACAACAAAGGAGATTGTAGATGCACAATCAAAGTGAAGTACCTTGTGTAGTTGCGGATGATGCGACCTTAAGTTCAGAACAAAAATTATGGCTTATTAGCCTCTCAGGCCACCTTTCAATGCAAAATGGCTATTCATTGAATACCTTAAAGCATCACAATAAAAACTACACTGACGAGTCAGTTGCTAACGGTAATTTAAGTATTTTAGATAATGCTTATGGCGTTACAACAAAAGAAGAATTAATTGAAACTTTAAATGTCTTTTATAACACATCAAATAGCCAAGTTTTCATGAGTTGTATGGCTGAACTCACCAGAAATGATTTATTAGCAAGATACTACATTGAGAATAAATCTACTGCCTATCAAAATACGCCTATAGGTATTATGTCGGACTGGGCAGGAATACATAAATTCTCACTGGCTCGTTGTGGTATTAGAGCTTTTGATATTGGCCGCTATGCTTTTTTATGTCGTTGTGGTGTTAGCGTTAATTTTTTAACCGAAGAAGAAGCATGGCATTACCTTAAGCCTATTGGAAAACTGGCACAAACCTTATTTATTAGCTGGCAAGAATATGCAACTAGTTATGTAGTTGGTCGGTGTATATGGCAAAAGATTACAACTCAAGAAACGTACAGCGAGCCAAACCCTGACTTTAATTTTAGTCATGATTTATTTGAAAAAATAAATGATACGGTTGCTACATTGCAAAGTATATTAGCTGATGACGAGCACCCATGGTGCCAACTAGATTGGGAAATGTACTTTTAATTTCAATATTTTGATTTTATAAATACTTACTGAATAACGCATTTTACAGTGGCGTTATTCAGTAAAATTAATATTAGTGCTTGCGCCCTACACCATTTCGTACCATGTCTTGCCCGGTTTGGAATACGTCTTCTGTAATCATGCGTGCTAAAAGTAGCTTTTGATTATCGTCAAACACAGCAACAAAACGGCTGCCATCTTTGTTATTAGTAGCCATGCCAACACCGGCAACACCTTTAAGTCCAAAACCACCGTTTTCGACATCTATTAAAAAGCTTTCTAGTTCGGCTAAAGTATCAATTACGTCATTTTCATTATTCATTTTAAAACTCTTTTAGTAAGGCCTTGGCTAGGCTTTTAAATCATTATGGTGGCTATTTTATAGAGAAGAGCCAAAAACTTAAACCCTTGGCTCAGGTTAGTAACTAAATAGGCTTTATAGCTAACTCTAAATTGCTTAGTGCACAACCAAACTCTTTTGCATTAACGCGATGATACTGTGTGTCACTCGTTGCTGTAAGGCTAATTATAAACTCATCTTGTTGAGCTACCGCACTTTGCTCTTGGCTTAGGCACATAGCTTGAGTTAGTGATCGCAGTTTTGAATTTGTTAAAATTGAGCCAAAGCGCTGCACTGGCAGTGGAGGTATTTTTATAGCGGGTAACGTTTCATCTATTGTGCGTGCGCTTAGAGTAAACATGTTATTGGTAATTTCAATTACACTGCTTGTAGGCCAATACGAGTAGCTATAGCTCTTACTCTCAGATTGTGCTTTACCTTGGTTAGCTAAATGCACTACACCACTTTTGCCTATTACGGTTATTAAACTACCTTCTGGCGATTTAATAACAACCAAAGCCGTATTTTCGTCAATACCAAAACCATGTTGAATCTCTGTTTTAGTCTTTTTTACTTCATTTTTATTTAACGCCGCTGCGAGCCTAAATGTACGGTTTTGTTCGCTAAACTGAGTATCTAGTACACCAAAATTAAAGCTGCCAAGTCCACCAGCATTAGTGTTATTTTCATTTTTGCGAAGTGCCTCAAGGCTTGTCGTATTTGTAAGCATGCCCGTCACTTTACTTTGGATTGCTGCGCCCGCGCCTTCACCTACAATTACTGGGCGAGTTTGCAATGCTTGCGTCCACGGGTATGGGTTATTGTTTTGATCAAATAATACCTTGTGAGTTAATGCTGCATTACCGCTATTAAACATCACACCGGTACTATTTTTAATAAGTGATACAAGTGCATTAGTGCCACTTTTGCATAAAGCGTATTCGGCCTTTGTGTACTCTGGATAAATTGCTTCCCGGTTATACACATTCATTAATGTATTTCTGAGAGCGGGTAATTCATCGCACGAGTTACTCGTAATCGCTTTAGCAAGTGCTGGCGTTAGTGCTAACCATTGAGTGTTTATATTTGATTGTGCTAAAAGACTCTGCGCTACATCTGCCGACTCATAAGGGTCGCGGCTCGATGCCGTAATAGCAAGCATGGTGGGTTTTGCGTTATTAACTTTTAAACTGCCCGACACAAATTGTAAAATACTATTAGTCGCGACCTCAATATTAAAATCGGTATTTACTTGCTCTTTTAAGCGCTCAGCGTTTTTATCAAGTAGCGGCACTTCTAGCATATCAAATACAAAGTTGTATTCTTGCTGAGTCAGGCTTTCTAATTGCTGGTTATTTATATCGCGCCATAGCCATAATAAATCTGTTTTAGATACGCTATTTGACGATTTACCTAGCAAGGTTTTAAGTGTTTTTAATACAGCCATTTTTGCCTCAACGTTATTATTAGGCCAGTGCTGTGTGATGTTTTTTATTTGAGCGTTGCTAACAGTATATAAATTATGTGACTTACCATCAATAGCAGTCTCTTTTTGGCAATTGTTAAGCTTTGCGCTAGTACAGGTAGTAAGCTCTGACCCCACTAAAATTAAAGTTTGGTTTTGCTCTTGAGCCACTGCATTTATTGAATATCCAACACCAAACAATGCCACTAACATACCTAGTAACTTCGGCTGTTGATCACGTAAAAATGCACATATCATAATGTAAACTCTAATATAAATTATAAAACTAATATGCTGTAGTTTAACAGCTAGCCACTTGAGCCTAAATATATTTTTATAAATGTTAAATAATTCAAGCCCCTGAAAAGCGATAGCGTTAAGCACTTCATTTAAATAAATTGTTTAGCTTACATACTTGCCCTTGTAAATATTAACTAAACAAATTTAAACAGAGCATTTATTGATCAAATTCATTGCGCGGATTCAAATCTGAAGTGCATAACGTTTAGGCGGCTTTAGCCGCCAAGTGATCCTGCATCAATTTTGCAGGCGTTTCAAATCCAAGTGTCTTCCTCGGACGATTATTAAGTTGCTCAAGTACGGGTATAACTTGTGCTGGTGTTACCGCCTTAAAATCTGTGCTCTTCGGCCAATACTGACGTAGTAATCCATTCGTGTTTTCATTCAATCCGCGCTCCCATGAGTGATAAGGGTGAGCAAAATAAACAGGTACACTTAAAGCCTCTGTGATTTGCTCGTGATAAGCGAACTCTTTTCCATTGTCAGCTGTGATGCTATGAAGCGCTGACCTATATGGCCTTAATAGTTCTATCGTCGCCGCAGTGACGGCTTCCGCTGTTTTTCCTGCCACCTGAGTTGATACAGTGAATTGGGTGACCCGCTCTACAATGGTAACAAGGGCGCCTCGATGACCTTTACCTATGACGGTATCTATTTCCCAATCTCCGATACG
>NZ_WTKV01000015.1:0-132471 GCF_011378705.1 Pseudoalteromonas sp. SA25
GTTGCTCGTATTAGCAAAAATATTTTGTATTGATGTATGTGCTTATGCCGTCATGAGTAATCATACCCATTTAGTATTGTATGTTGATGATAAGAAAGTGAATAGGCTAAATGATAAAGCGATTATTATTCGCTGGCATAAACTGTGTAAAGGCACATTGCTAACGCAAAAATATGTACAAGGTGAAAAGCTAAGTAAAGTTGAACTCATCTTTTTCAATCAAACGGTTAAGCAATACCGAGAGCGCTTATCAAGTATCAGTTGGTTTATGCGGTTGTTAAATGAAAACATTGCTCGCAGAGCAAATAAAGAAGATAACTGCACTGGCCGTTTTTGGGAGGGACGATTCACGTCTCAAGCATTATTAGATGAAGCAGCCCTTGCGGCCTGCATGGCGTATGTCGATTTAAACCCCATTAGAGCCAAAATGGCTAACACCCCAGAAGAGTCAGACCATACCAGCATCAAACAGCGTTTAACGTATGTAAAGGATGGCAAGCAACCAAAACAACTACTGCGCTTAGCAGGCATGCCACGTCAAATTATGCCAAAAGGGCTGCCTTTTGAGCTTAAATCGTACCTTGAACTTGTTGAGCTAACAGGGCGCTGTATACGAGAAGACAAACGTGGTTATATTGAAAGTACACACTTACCCTTACTCGAAAGAGTTAACATCTCCCCAGAAAACTGGTTAAAGCTCACCACACAATTTACACGTGTATTTCATGGTGCAGTCGGCAGGCCAGCCTCACAAGAAGGTTATTGTGAAAACTTAAACCGAAAGCGGCGAGCGAATATCAGTAACTGCGAAAAGCTCCTGGCATAAAACTTAAACTACTCAGTAAAACTATTCAGTAATAAATCAAAACTGCATTATGCAGTCATTTTCATGCGTGTAATTTAGGTTTAACAGTGATAATTGCTTATTTAATGTGTAACGCGCGAGTAAAGATATAAAAAGAGGTGAACTCTTAGCCCAAAAAAGTAAATTTAGTGGCGGCCAGATTAATTTACAATTGGAGTGGCTGTCTAGTTTAATGCGTCATGATAGGTACAACTACTTCAGAGTTAGACGCTGCATCGCAGGCTATATGCCCGTCAAAAGCGTGAACATCTTCAATTAATTGTGTTTCAGCGGTTGCCGATATCACGCGTAAACATTCAACAATCGATTGTACCCAGGTAGAAACCCGGCTATGGTTTGTTTATCAAGATAAATAAACCAGTTAATTTACAGGTTCGTTATGTCTCACGGAGGTTTTATCGCTCTATGAATGTTTTTCTAATAATTGCAGGTACATTAAGTGCTGTTGTAGCAACTTTGCATTTGGGTTGTATTTATTTTGGAGGTTCTTGGTATCGGTTCTTCGGTGCAGGAGAGCAAATGGCATTACTTTCTGAGCAAGGAAGTATTAAACCAACTCTTATTACTAGTGTAATTGTTCTGATTCTATCAACTTGGTCATTGTATGCATTTTCAGCCGCAGGTGTTATTTTTAAACTTCCATTCATCCGCCTAGCTCTTGTATTAATAACTTTTATTTATTTAGCCCGCGGTGTTGCTGGATTCTTTCTAATAAATAACCCTATGGGGCGTTCGCCTGAGTTTTGGGTTTGGAGTTCTATTATTTGTTTATCTTTTGGTATTGTTCATCTTATTGGTTTAAAACAACAATGGGCAAGCTTGTGAGTAAAGTGTAATCTAATAAAGAATCAAACAAGGGCTATTACAATTGGCTTTTGGTAAAGCATTATATTTATAGTTAACTACTGGCCGCCAATAATTGACGGAACAAGGAATATTAAAATGGATAAAATGTCAGTTCACATAACCTCTAAACCTTTAGAGACTTACCCGCAAAAACAAACTTTAAAGGTGGTAGCTGGTGAAGTAACCGAAAAAGCGACTATGTACAAAGCAGCGGTTCAAAGTGACCAAGTGGATATATCTGAAGAAGGAAAAGAAAAAAGTCTGGAAGATCAAAACCGAGAGGCGTTACGTAAATTATCCGGCAATGAAGATGCAAGTCAGGCGTCACAATCAGAAGGTGACCCTATTGATGAACAGATTGCTGAAATACAAGAAAAGATAGAAAAACTACTACAGGAAACTGCATTATTACGCAGTAAAGATGATGAAGAGTCGCAGGCTAAAGTGAAGGTGCTAGAAGCAGAAATTACCGGGCTTAACACTCAACTTATTGAATTATTGAGACAGCAATTAGAATCGGGTAAATAACAAGCACAGTAAGTATATGCAAAGGTAATTGGAGACAAGAACGTTATTAATAACATAATAAAGACGCTCACCTTAATGTTAAAACTAAAGGGGTTAACCCCTGATCTTACTGATCAAGTTACTTAATTAACCAAAGTGGCTTATTTAAAGCCGCTACTTACTTTAAAAGCGCAGCGGCTTTTATTTGCTTTATGAACTAGTTTGCTGTCATCAACATTAGCTTTGCCTCTTTACCGTCTGTTAATACTGCGACGTTACCTTTATCAGTTATAAACACATCTCTTAACCTGCCTGCAGCCTTAGGAAATACGTGAGACTGTGTAAATTCACCATTGGCCAGATTAACGCTGTAGAGCTTTTTATCAACAAGAGTGGTGATAAGCACATGTTGCTGTAATGAGGGAAACGCTGCATGTTTAGAGCCGTAATACGCCATGCCTGATGGCGCTATTGATGGCGTCCAATTAACACTTGGTTTTTGCATGCCTTTATATTCGGTAAATGGTGAAATACGCGCTTGCGAGTAATCCCTACCATAGGTGATTACCGGCCAGCCATAATTAGTGCCAGCGGTTAAGTAGTTTAGCTCGTCACCGCCTGCAGGGCCGTGCTCGTGGCTAACAATTTGCTGCGTATCGTAATCATAAACTAAGCCTTGAGGGTTACGATGACCAAGTGAGTAAACAGCATGTGCATTTAGGTTTTTGTGATTAATAAATGGGTTATCTGTTGGTATGGTGCCATCTAGGTTTATACGTAATATTTTACCAAGTTGGCTGGTGATAACTTGTGCTTGCTCTCTAAAGTCAAAACCATCGCCCGTTGAAACTAATAACGTATTGTCGGGTAGGATAAGGGAGCGACCAGCGTAATGTTGTGGTGTGTTTTTATCAGTCGCTACTTTATAAATAACGTGTGGCTTTGAAAAGTCAGTGCCATTAAACGTGGCTTTGGCAACAACAAGCCTGTTTTCGCTTGCATCACCTTGGGCATAGGTAAAAATAACTTCTTTGGAGTCGTTATAATCTGGTGATAATACAATGTCGAGTAAACCACCTTGGCCTGCAACGTATAAACCTGTTAGGTTTAATTTTACTCTTGATTGCACGTTATTTTTAACTATAACTACATGACCATCACGCTCTGTTATTAACCATGTGCCGTTTGGTAGTTCAACCATGCTCCACGGAGACTGTAATTGCGTAGCCAGTGTTTGTGTACTGTATTGCTCCTTTGGTAGCGCAACATCTGCATTAACAGAAAACGAAAAAAGCGAAAGCAAAGTAAAAAAAGAGATACATTGTTTACGGGGCAAGCCTTTGCTAGCATGGCTTGCATAAGAGAAAAGCTTTATTTTAAGTTGAGATAACCATGTCGTTTTTAACACGTATATTGCCTTCATTTTTAGTTTCTTGGTTACTTACATTCACACTTGCTAGCTTGTTTCATAGCCAATACGTTGTCAATCAATTAGTTAATGTAGGTGTAGTAGTGGGCTTTAGTGATCGTGCTAGTTTAACGCTTGATGATTGGTTAGGCCTATTACCTACCTACGGCGCTATTATTGCCGTAGCACTTGCCATCGCTTTTTTTGTTACCGTAAAGCTTAATAAAAAGGTTAAAAAATACAGTACTCAGCTATTTGTTATTGCTGGCATTGTGGCATTTGCTATTGTGTTAATTGCCATTGAATCAATTATGAATATTCATATTATAGCGGGCGCAAGAGGCTGGGGTTTTTATGCTCAACTGCTTGCAGGCGCGGTAGGTGGTTTTGCGTTTTCGCAATTAGTTAAGGCAACTTAAAACCAAAAAGCGTGTTAGATGTGTGAATATAAGTACGGCTTATACGTTATTTAGTGATTAATAAATAAAGGCCGCTGTCTATTGTAAACAGCGGCCTTTAAATATGATTTTTAGAGTTAAATTAAAAAATTAAACTAATTAGTTTGTAGCTACTTAGCCCAAAAATTAGGATTAAAACGGGTAGGGTTACCAGGTTTAACACCAAAGAGTTAGTGTAGTTTCCCATAACCCCTTTTTGATTAACCAGCCATACAAGGTAGGTGCTAACAATAGGGAGTAATAACCCGTTAGCCGCCTGTGCGAATATAATCACCGCGACAGGGTCTAAACCGAGTGAGGCCACCGCAGCACCAAACAATAAAATAACAATAGCGACGCCTTTAAAACGTGAGTTACCCATATCGTTTGACCAACCTAACATGCCACACACGGCGTAAGCACCGGCAAGTGGCGCTGTAATAGCACTTGTTAAACCTGCAGCAAATAAACCAATAGCAAAAAAGTAATGAGCGGCATCACCAAGCAATGGCTCTAGCTGCACGGCCATGTTAGCCGCACTAATTTGCCCCGCATCGGTGCCATAAAATGCAACTGAAGCTGTAGATAAAATAGCTAAAGTGATCACACCGCCTAAAGTGATTGATAGACCTGTATCAACATTTGTTTGTTTAATCACTTTTTGCATGTCGCTGTTACTGTCGTGTCTAGCAGCGAGTACGCCGGAGTGCAAAAATAAGTTATACGGCACAATGGTAGTACCAACTAAAGCTAGTATGGTTGTAATAGAGCCTTCAGGCATACTAGGAATAAAACCAGCAAATACATCACCCAGTGAGGGCGCTGCCATTACAAGTGTTGAGATAAACACTAAGCTCATTAAAATAACGAGTAAAATTAGCGCGTTTTCAACCACTTTATGTTTGCCGCTATACAGTAAAGCTGCACTAAAAAAAGCAATAAGTGGTGTCCATAGTTGAGGACTAACTTGAGGGAATATTTCAATTAGCCCCATGCTAGCGCCACTTAAATTACCCGCTTCATAAGCTGCACTGCCCACACCAATGGCGCTAATGACTAAAAATATAGCTAAAGATTTAAATAAAGGCGTTTGAATATGTGCTCTGAGCGCTTGAGCTAAATCTTGCCCGGTAGCAACGCCAAGGCGCGCCGCCATAGATTGTAATAATATAGTGGCAACTACTGAAAACAGTAATGTCCATATAAGTGCAAAACCAAAGTTTGCACCTGCCACGCTGGCGGTAGTAATAGTCCCTGGTCCAATGAAGGCAGCGGTGACGAGTAGTCCTGGTCCTAATCGCATAATTGACCTTAATAGTGCTATTGCATGTTGCTATTTAAAGTTACATCTAACGTTTAAAACCAATATTTATACGCGATGCCTGTAGTGTTATTGCTGCCACTTTAATTAAGTGCCCTGCAGCGATTATCGCCCCTTGGCTGGTTCTTTTTTAATAAGCATATGTTATACCAACCCGCAATAATACTTAATCAATTTGAGGGACTAAATCTGATGCTAACTGCGTTAAAAATTTCTGATATAGGACAACTAAAGAACGAAATTTTTGCCTGGTTATCGACACGATTTTCTCACCTCAGAATAGATCACTTAATTAAGCGAATTGCTATTAAAAAAGGTCGCGTAGGATACCAACTTGTATATAAATTTAAAGGGGCTACAGTGCGTTTGCATGAATTTCAAACGAATATACAAGCGAATCAAATGAATGATGCCGATATTTATATCGGCATCATTATATTTACTTTATTAGGTTTTTAATCGCTTCTAAGCCTTTTTTTAGGGTATCTGCATCGGTAGCATAGTTAATACGAATACACTCGTGCTTGTGCGCCCAGCTGTCGTCAATGCCGATAAAAAAGTTATGCCCAGGAATTACATACACGTCTTGCTCTTTAAGCTTTTGATACAACACCTCGCTTGTCATTTTTGCATCTTTAAACCACAGCCACATAAAAAATGCGCCTTCAACTTTGTGCAAATAAACAGGCAATTCGGCAAATACTTCATCAAACAACTCAATCGCTATGTGTGCTTTATTACGATAAAAAGGCAACACAACGTTGCGGCACAGTGGGAGTAGTTCGTTGTCGTTAATTAAGCGTGTCACTAAGCTTGGACCAATACTATTTGGCGATAACACCATGCTGCCGTTTACGCGGCCAATTGCTTTAATAATCTCATTATTGGCAACCACAATACCGCTGCGTAAACCCGGTAGGCCCAGTTTTGAAAGTGACATACATAAAATAATATTTGAGTTCCACGTTAGGTTTGCATCGGTGTAAATACAACCTGGGAACGGATCGCCGTACGCGTTATCAATAATGAGTGGAATACCATATTGCTTAGCGAGCAAATCAAGGTGTTTTACTTCATCGTCAGTAATTACATTACCTGTTGGGTTGGTAGGGCGTGATACGCACAGCGCGCTTATGCTGCTGTCGTTTGCTAGTACTTTTTCAACTGCTTTAAAATCAATTACGTATTTAAACTGTTTTGATGCACTACCTGTATTTAAAATTTCGATATCAGGCTTTATGGCAACAAACATATCAGCCGATAAACCTTGATCGGCATAACCTATGTACTCTGGCGCAAGGGGAAATAAAATCTTTTTATGGCTGCCATCCGGCATCTCACCTGCCAACATATTAAACAACACAAAAAAGTTAGCTTGGCTGCCATTACCAAGCGCTACGTTATCGGCACTAATATCCCATGCATACTCTTTACTTAGCTGGCCTGCTAATGCAGCTCTAAACTCGTCGTTACCGGTAGGGCCGTCGTAAAGGCCAAATACTTGCGATACCTTGTTACTGGCAACGAGTTTTTGTAATTCACTTAAAAAAACCTCATTTACTTGTGGTACTAATGCAGGGTTACCGCCACCGAGCATAACAATATTAGGATTGTTACTGTTTTTAGCACCGCCTAAGTCTTCCATTAATTGGGTAATGCCGTTGGGTTGTGTAAATTTAGTGCCAAAGTTTGAGTAGTTCATAATGCATAGCGTTTGTTAGTAATGGGGAGAGCAGTATAGCGTAAATAAAGGGCTTAAATCCGATGATGAGAATAATTCAATGCTTAGCTTTGTAGTTGGCTATGACAATAAAATTTCTATAAAACAAAGGCTAAGTTAAGACTTTTTAACGCCGTATAAAAACTCTTCGCCGCAGTCCATATACAAATCAAATTTGGTCATAACTTTGGTAAACATGGGGGCGTGTAAAAATTCGTTTAACCATGCGCGTACATGCGTGTATTCACTTTGTAAGTACCAGTGTTTATCTACGCGGGCAAACTGTCTAATAAATGGCAGCAGAGCATAATCGGCTAGGCTTTTTTCATCGCCCATTAGGTACTTATGTGTGGTTAGTTTTGCTTCAAATTGCTTAATAAACTCTTCGCAGGCTTTTTGGTAATAAATTTGTGCCATGTCTTTTGTGCGAGCATAAAACTTATACTTTTCAAGCACTGGTTTAAATTTCGTGTCGTTTAGCTTAATTAATTCAAGCATGCGCTCAAGTGCTAATGGGTCTTGAGTATGCAGTAAATTATGTGGGTCGTTTTGCTTTAAAGCCCAGAGCATAATGTCTAGGCTTTCATCTATTACGTGGCCATTAGGTAATAACAAAACTGGCACCGTACCTTTTGGCGATATGTGTAAAAGATGCGGTGGTTTGTTTTTAGTTTTAATAGCGCGTAGTAGCACGTGTTGCTCTGCCATTAAAATACCCATTCGTGCACGCATTGCGTATGGGCAGTGTTGTAATGAATATAATAATGGCAGTGTCACTTTATTACTTACCTTAGCTATTTAAGCCTTCAACATATTGCTGACGTGTTTTTACTTTTACCATGTGATTTAATTGATCAGCTGCTTGTGTTTGCCCGCTAATTAAATCTTGGAAATGGGCGAGTAACACGGCTTTATCTAGTTTTTCTTTATCGCCTGAGCCAATGTCAGTTAAATCAATCATGAACTCGTCAAACTTATCGGCATAATCGGTCACAATATCCATATTTAAAAATTGCTCATGATTATAAATGCTCGGGTAGCCGCCTTTTTGTTTATCAATGGCAAAACTAATGCCTTTAACATTGGTAACGGTTGTTTCTTTTTTACAGCTCAGCATACAGCTTGCGTCAATACGTGGTTTTTTACAGCCAACGGTTTGCTGGAAAAAACACTGGCGGCTGGTCATCATTAGTATTGGGTGATAAATGCTGTACATCATTTTAAAGTTGTTAGGGCGTTTAATACTGCGCATTTGCTGCTTGTTTATTTCGTTTGAAATAAACGCGCCTTTAGCATTTAAATCTTCTTGTAGCGTTAATAACGCATAAGAGTTTGTAGTGTTTAATAATGGACCTGCAATCCAGTCAATGCCCATTTGCACTGCTTTAAATGCAACCCCTGTGTTGTTACTAATAATAAGCTTAGGTTTTACAACCTCGAGCAAACGCACTGCTTCTTCAAAATCTTTACCAATTAACACCGCCGGGAACCACGGAATTAACTGCGGGTGCTCTAAAAATACGTTGATGTATTTATCGTTATCGGTTCTAAAGCTCTCAGGTAATTTAAAGTAAACATCGCCATTTGTTAAATCACATAGGTGAACGTCTTTTATGTCCGATATTAAAATAGAGAGTGTTGTTTTGTTTTTATCTGCTTTTTCGTGGTTTACTAGTTTTGGTAATTCAACAGGGGCGAGTACGTCTTTGCCTTCGTTTAATAAAAACGCGACTTGCTTTTTAATACGGGCGAGCTCTTTAAACGGAATGCTTAAGTTGTTGCCTAAGTTTGAGTAATCCATATTTTTAATTTCAAAATTGGCATTACTAAAGCTTTTAAAGCGTTTATCAATAGCAGCAATATCAACAACCGATTTATCGGCGGTTTGCATAGGCATTTGCGATTGAACTTCAAAGCGTAGAGGCTCTTTTTCGTTTTTATTTGAAAGCGTAATATCGTTTTTATCTTCAATAATTATGTTTACAGTGAATGGCTGATTTAATTGCCCTGTAAATTCTAATGTAAGCTCGCGCTTTGAAATATCTAAAAATTCAATTTTCTTTTTAACTAACGAATCAATTTCACTTTTTTGAGTGGAAAGCTCTTGCTGTGCATCGTAAATTTGCACGACCGAAATTGCGTTGTTTTTTTCGTTTGCGTGATCAAAGCTATGGTCGCGCGGGTTATCGGTAAACATGTTTTTGGTCATGTCGCCGGTTAAAAACTTATTGGTAAAGTTACGGTTAAACACTTTATACAAGCTTGAATCGTCTTCAATTAGGTTACCGGTTTGCACAAACGTGTCTATTTGTTTGCGCCAGCTATCAATAACCGTATGTACGTAGTTAGCGCCTTTTATACGGCCTTCTACTTTTAACGAATCAACACCTGCAGCTACTAGCTCTGGCAGGTCAAAATAAGCTGAATTATCTTTTAAGTTTAATGGGTGTTTGTTACCCATCGCAGTTGGCTCGTATTCATCACGACACGCTTGCGAGCAGCGACCACGATTACCCGAGTTACCCACACTTACTGAGCTTGAATAACATTGCCCTGAAAACGCAATACATAATGCGCCGTGCACAAATACTTCGGTTAATACGTCGCATTTATGCGCTACGTCGGTCAGTATTTTAATTTCAGTTAAGTTAAGCTCGCGCGATAAATTTACACGTGTAGCGCCAATGCGCGCTAAAAACTCAACTTGTGATTCGTTATGCGTGGTTAACTGAGTTGATGCGTGAATATGCAACGTAGGAAAGTGCTTTTTAACTATATTGAACAACCCTAAATCTTGCACAATAATACCGTCGAGCGTGGTATTTACTAGCTGATTTAATAGCTTAAATAGCGCACCCATTTCGTGCTCTAATATAACTACGTTTAGCGTTAAAAAAATCTCACAGCCGTATTCATGGGCTAGGCGAAGTGCGCCGTTAAGCTCATCAAACGAAAGATTAGACGCTCGGTTACGTGCATTAAAGGTATCTAACCCACAATAAACCGCATTAGCACCGGCTACAATGGCGGCTTTTACCGCGTTTACATCACCGCCTGGGGCTAATAGTTCAATCTTTCTACTCATGACAACTTCACTTCGCTCATATTTAATTGCCGCGAATTTTATCTGGTTAAGCACGTTAATGCTATTTATTGAGGGATATAATAAAGACTAAAATAAAAGAGTGTATAAAATTACAATTAAGCAGGCTGATTTATTACGTAAACATGTAATAAAATGATAGTTTATAAGCAAGCAACACTTTCAACTTTACTTAGGCGATACCCATCAGTAATCAAGATCTTAAACAGTTAGATACAGATTTAAACCGTGAAGAATCTGTAATTATTAACACCCAACTAAAAATAGCCACATTTAACCTGTTTAACTATCTTGAGCCACCCAATGCATATTATGAGTTTGAGAAAATTTATACCGCGCAGCAGTGGGCTAAAAAGCAGCGTTGGATTGTTGATTACTTAACAGAGCATGCCCCTGATGTGATTGGTTTTCAGGAAGTGTTTAGTATTGATTCGTTAAAAGAGCTAGTTGCTGAGCAAGGCTATAATTACTTTGCGGTGGTAGATACACCAGAAGTGATTGACGACTTTATTTATAAGCGCCCCGTGGTAGCGATTGCCTCTAAATATCCCATAGTTGAGATAGCAGCGGTTGAGCATGACAGCGAGCTTGCAAGTACGCTTGGCCTTAATAGTGAGTTTATTTTTAGTCGTAAGGTATTGAGAGCGACCGTTACTTTGCCGCATATAGGCAATACTGATTGTTATGTGGTGCATTTTAAATCTAAGCGCCCGATGATTAATGTTGATGAACACAACAAAGAGCTAGCGCCCGAGCAAAACATAATTGAGATTTTAAAAGCGAATGTAGCGGGAGGGTGGGGCTCAACTATTCAGCGTGGCAGTGAAGCTACATTGCTAATGATACAAATGATTACTCGCCGCGAAGCTACGCAACAACCTATGCTATTAATGGGGGACTTTAATAACGACCTAGCTGATGGTGTGCTCAGTCATTTACTTACTAATACGCTACGTTTTGCTCCTGCGTTTGACGCTAAAACCTACTTAGCAAAATATTGTTTAAATGATTCATGGGATTTGTTTGTTAAGTCGCAGCTAAGTATTGATGAGGTTTCTAGCGATGAAGCAATAACAAACGATGAACAAAGTGATTGTGATAGCAGTAACAGCGAGATTGTTGATTCAGCGGATAAAAGCCAAGTAAAAAATATAAACATAACAAAGCCAGCACCGTTAAGGCGGCCAACACATTATTATGGCGCGAGCAGCTCTGTGCTTGATTACATTTTATTGTCGTGTGAGTTTGACGCTAGTTACGATGACAGCTTTTTTGAAGTCAGTGGTTATAACACTTACGACAGGCACTTAATAAACCCCGAGTATGAGCGTGATGATTTAACTACCGACCACGGTGTTGTATTGGTTACCCTTAAACTAAGAAGCTAGGTTTTCTCATTTAATAACTTACAGCGTACGATTAAGCTAAAAAAGAATTAAGCTGCAATATGCATAATTATGCTAAAATCATAAATTAACAATTACCCATATTGCAGCGAAACTTGACCTGCAGTCTTTATGTGTATATTTTATCGCCAGAATTTTTGCATTAAATTAATAACAAATCACTAAAATGGTAAATATGGAATTTTACACTTACTCGTATCACACGCGAAAGATGGACTTAACTTCGCAAGTACACACTTTCTTCGTAAATCTAATTTATAATTCTAAATTGTTAGTGAAAGCTTTGCTTTTTGCTTTGTTTATTAGTTTAAGTAGCGCTTACGCGCAAGAAACTACCTCATACAGTTTAATCAATGAATCTAACGCAGGGCTGCTAAAAAGAGCCGAATTACTTATGGATACTGACGTTATAACAAGTATCGAACTAAGTAAGGCGTTGTTGTTACAAGCGCAAAGTGCTGATGACACGTTACTCAGCGCAAAATTACATAACTTATTAGGTAAAGCGAATAAAAAAAATAACAATATTAATGAATCGCTTCATCACTTTTCACAATCCTCGGCTTATTACAGTAAATTAAATGATCCACGCAACCAAATAAAGGCGTCTATTAATTATATAAAAATATTATCAGATGAAAAACGTTATGACGAACTTGCTAAACGCATTGAAACTTTATTACCAACAACGCTTGTGTATGGCGATGAGTTTTTTATAGCACAAGTACTCCTAACAAAAGGGGATTCGTTTTATGAACAAAAAAAATACAATGACGCGATCACGCAATATTCATCTGCTTTAAAATACCTTGTAAATAAAGACGAACAAATACAAAAACAGTTAGGTGAAACGTATAAAAAATTAGCTCAGTCGTATAAGCGCCTTGAAAATAGAGAGCAAACGGCTCATTTTTATACCAAAGCTTTAGAGATATATACTAATTTAGATGATTTAAAGTTGATGGCGCGTACATTAAATACACTAGCAGAAGCGCAGCGCTATTTAGACAACTTAGTTTTAGCCCTTGATTACTCCACTCGTGCATTAGAAATACATAAAGACATTGACGATCCTGTTGGCTTAGCTAAAGCATTATTAGGTGCTGGTATTATTTATCGCCATATCAACCTTTATGAAAAATCACTTAAGCATATAAATGAGGCATATTTATATTATAAAAAAGTAAATAACGTGCTTGGGATTGCTAAAACATCCAATCAAATGGGGCTGCTATACACACGATTAAAGCAGTTTGATCAGGCCGAGATTTTCTATCAAATAACCATTGATTTACCAAAAGGTGTGGTCGAGGAAAAAACGCTCGCGTCGGCCTTAAGAGAAATGGCTGTTATTAACTATGAGTCTGGCGACTTAGAATCAGCGATGAAATTTGCTCAGAAAGCTTACGTAACTTATAAAACCAAAAATCTTACATCCTACATTTCTATAACAGCGCGTATTATTGCTAATATTTATCGTGCCCAAGGGAATAAAAACAAGGCTATAGAGTATTACAAAGAGTCGTTGTCGTTCGCCAGAGAAACGGGCAGTAAGCTTTATGAGATAAAGTCGCTAACAGCGCTTGCGGCGATTTTAATTGGTATTGATACTAATGAGGCGATTTCTTTACTAAAAAGGTCACTCGCTTTATCAACCGAAATAGATGATAAGTTACATATGCTATACGCTTATCGTGAAATTCGAATAGCAGAAAAACAGCGTGGACGAATAAATGAATCACTACGTTACGCGGAAGAAGAAATAGCCCTGACCGGAATCATTCAATACGAAAGAGACGAAAGTAAGCTTGCTCTTGAAAAAGCACATTTGCATTCTCACAAAATGGAAATAGAGCTGGAAACGTTAAGAGAAAAAGAAAAACTCCATCAACTTGAGCTTGAAAAGAAAAACAATGAAATTGAAATATCAGGCCAAGCTAGGGTTATATCAGAGCTAGAGCTTGCAAAAAACAAATACGCGAGTATTGCGCTCGCATTTTTATTAGCCGCTTGTTTAGCTATTGTTTTATTGGTTTATCGAAGCTTTATTGCCTCTAAAAAACGTAATGAAGAGTTAGACTATTTGGCCGCGCGAGACCCTTTAACCAATTGTTATAACCGCCGCATTTTATTTGAGATTATGAATCGCGACTTTTTGGATTTACCTCAGATTGAAGAATATTGTATTTTAATGGTCGATATTGACCATTTTAAAAGCGTTAACGATACTTATGGGCATAGCATTGGCGACACCGTACTTTGTGGCGTTGCCAGTCTTTTACAAGCCAATATACGTACGAGCGATAGCGTTGCCCGTTTTGGTGGCGAGGAATTTTGTATTATTTTACCCAACACGACTCAAGAGCAAGCAATACGTATTGCTGAAGCTATTCGTATTAAAGTAGAAAAAGCGATATTTGATAATATTCCTGTTACGTGTAGTTTTGGGGTTACGTCTATTAAATTTAAAGCCAGAACACCTTCTGAGTTAATTGAACAGGCCGATTTAGCACTTTATGAGGCTAAATCTTTGGGTCGTAATCAAGTTGTGTTGTGGGATTGTGCGTTTGAAGAGTTTAAGCTTTTTAGATCGGAGTAAACCTAGCTGTATACAGCTCAGTTTTGATGTTATTTTTAAAATCATAACAAGTAAATTTTATACAACGCCGTGAGTTACTTACATATGTAATTAGGCTTATTAAATTAACCCTTTAAATATCAGTGTATTAACTTAGGCTTTAAAATTGCATTCTAAACTAAGTTAAAAAACAAAATAAAGGATTTAGTAATGACTGAAGTTGCACTTTCGGCCTATTTGGCATTTTACCTCTATTTAATTATGTTGCTTGTACAGTGGGCTGTGGCTACGTTTAGCAAAGCTAAAGAGCCAAATGCTGTACCAGGTAAAATTGACGAGGATTTATCGCACGATAGCTTTATATTTAGAGCGCATCGTACGTTTCATAATACGCTTGAAAACAGCGCATTATTTATAGGTACGGTGTTATTTGCGTTTGTAATTAATTATCAAAGCCCGGTTTTTGCTATGTGTATTTGGGTGTACTTAATTGCGCGTTTAATTCACATGGCGCTGTACTACACTATAGCAACGGAGAAAAACCCAAGTCCACGTAGTTACTTCTTTTTAATTGGTGTGCTTGCTAATGTGGTTATGCTGATAATGATAGGAATAAGGTTAATTTCTTAGATTATATATCACTTTTTCATTAACTAATTTGTTAGTTCTTGAGTTGGGATAATAAGTGATATTGAAATAACAAAAAAGCGAAGGGCTTAATTGCTTCTTCGCTTTTTTTAGCTGTTTACTTTATGTTGTAATAGCTAATTAATTTTGTAAATTAGTGACTATAAAATTAGATGCCTAACTTATTCAATATTAATTTGTGTATTATTGATCAATCCGTCGTAAGTTACTGACACAATAGCAGTACCATTAGCGCTTGATTTACTGGCTATTCTATAAAGTGCCTGATTAGTACCAGGGTCAATTATTTCAGCACTCACTATATCACTACCATTAAGGCTCCAATCAGCAAATTCGGTAACATTTAAGCTAGAAGGAGAAGTAGAGTAGTTAGCTGTAAGTGTTAAATCTATTGTTTGCAACGGCACTAAAGTGAGCGGGCTTTCGCCATCATTAATTTGAATGCTATCGAGAGTTGCACTACCAGTCACTTCTACAGCTACTACCTGCTGTTTGCCACCACAAGTACCAATTAATTGAGTAACACCAGGCTTTAGAGCAAACAAAGTAACATTTTCACTATCTTCAGTAGTAATACCGACGTTATTTGTATTTGGAACCGACCAACTTATTGTAGAGTCGATATCAAAAGCGGATTTTTCGTTTACTAAGTTCCCTTGTGCGTTAACTTGTAAACGCGACCCGACGTTTAATATAATTAGATCTGTTGCAACATCATTAACTAAAACATCAATGTTTTCTAAATTAACGGGATCAGCAGTAACTATTAATTGGCTCGTAATATCCCCAATTCTTGCAGTAACCGATGTGGTTTCGATTTCGGCTGATGAAGTATACAAAGTCCCATCTGAATCAATCGTTGCTGTGGTTGTGTCATCTAATACGAAACTCATATCTTTAACTGTATTTAACGAGGTATAGCCGTCTGCATAGGTAACATCGCCATTAATGCTTGCATCAATACAGGTATTAATATTGCCTGTTTCAGGCGACGCTTGCTTTAGTTGTATACTTGTTACAGCTTCATCGTTTATAGACATTTCGCCATCACCAGAAATATCATTAATGGTTGTGCCTGTAATTGTAATTACACCTTGATTAGCCGAAGAATTAGCTACTGCAGTTACTAAACCACTGTTACTCACGGTTGCTATGTCGGTATTACTTGAGGTCCAAGTTAGTTCATTAGTAACATTTCGCGTTTCGCCGTTACTATCAAGACCTGTTGCGCTAAGTTGATGTTTTTCACCGGCTCTTAAACGAGTTTGATCGTTCTCAATAGTGACTGATTCTATAATAGTGCCTTCAGTACGAAGTTTTTCCAGTGTGACTGCTTTTACTAAGTCAGCTGATTCGCTATCAGAGCCACAACCAACGATGCCTGTTAAAAGGACCGCGATAACTGATAATTTAGGAAGAGTGTGTAGTTTTGCCATTTTAGGGAGAATGCCTTTTTATAATATACGGACGACTAAAACTGGTATGTAAAACCAAGAGAAATTGCTGTAATTTCAATATCATCTTTGTTGTATAAAGATTGATAACCAAGTCTAATTTGTGTGTTGTCTATGTAAGGAATATCTTGATGTATGGCAAGCCCCCAAGCAAAACCTTTATATTGAAAATCGCCGTTAATTGTTTCTTCTGGTCCGGCAACTGCAATGTCTGTCTGTGCATATCCTAAAGAAACGTCTAAGCCAAAGCCATTAACAACATCTGATTGCATAACAAAAAACAAGGCAACACTTTTTTCTATATCGAACTCAATATTATAAATATTATCAGTACTTAAAGAGGTTAAATATTGGGCTTCAAAAGCCATATTGTTATTACTTACGCCTAAACGCAGTGCTGCTGCTTTAGGTTCTGTATCTTCGTTATTAATTGTGATTTCAGGTAAAACATAATCTACACCAATATAAGCGGTGTCAGCAAAAGACTGAAAAGATGCGCAAAGAAAAAGTAGAGGAAGTATTTTTTCCATAAAGAGGTTAACTATCCGTAAATTTTTATAAGACGATGATGGTATATAATTGGCTAAACTTAATCAAGGAAAGGTCAATGTTTGAGCCTAAATAAGGTATTAAAAAACCACCTTTATTAAAGCTTTAATAAGTTACGCACCTTTGCTTATAAACTTGGATGAAAAGCATTCGAGAGCTGTTTTGATTCTTTATAATTCTTAAAAAAACGTTTTTAGTAACTAAAAAACGAAGAGCGTGTAGGGCATCTTCGTTTTTATTTTTTGGTTCAATTAGCCGTTGAGGCATTACGAGACAACAGCTAAAAGATGAGTGAAATAGTCGCGCAGTGATAAAACCAAACTTTATAATACATAGTGGCTATAACTGTTTTGGTCTATACGATTAATCTATTCCTATAAACCCACCTGTTTGGTGTGTCCATAGAGCTGCGTAAATTCCACCTTTAGCGATTAGTTCTTCATGAGTGCCTTGCTCAACTACGCCGCCATCATCAAGTACAATTAATCTATCCATTTGTGCAATGGTTGATAATCTGTGCGCTATCGCGATTACTGTTTTGCCTGTCATTAAATCATCAAGACTTGCCTGAATTGCGGCCTCTACTTCAGAGTCGAGTGCGCTGGTGGCTTCGTCGAGTATAAGTATGGGGGCATTTTTAAGTAGCACACGTGCAATAGCAATACGTTGGCGCTGACCGCCCGAAAGAGTAACACCGCGTTCGCCCACTTGAGCATCAAAGCCTTTGTTGCCTTTGCTATCTACCAAGTCGTTTATAAACTCAAGTGCTTTAGCTTGTTTGGTGGCGTTAATCATCTCAGCTTGCGTTGCATCGGGGCGACCGTACAAAATATTATCTTTTACTGAGCGATGAAGCAGGGAAGTGTCTTGCGTAACCATCGCTATATAGCGGCGTAGGCTTTCTTGGCTTACATCTGTGATGTTTTGCCCATCAATTTTTATTGTTCCTGAGTCGGTATCGTAAAAACGCAGTAATAAGTTAACAAGCGTTGATTTACCTGCACCAGAGCGGCCGACTAAACCAATTTTTTCGCCAGGTTTAATGTTTAAGTTTAAACCGTTCATTACAGGGCTTCGATTAGTCTCGTTTGCAGCTTTGCCGTAGTTAAAGTGTACGTTGTTAAACTCAATAGCACCTTGGCTTACGTTAAGCGTATCGGCATTTGGTTTATCGGCAACTTCAATAGGGTTAGACAGTGTTTTCATACCATCGGCTACTGTGCCAATGTTTTCGAACAAGCTGCTTATTTCCCACATGATCCACTGCGCCATACCGTTTAATCTAAGCGCTAAGCTAACTGCTACTGCAATAGCACCTGCGCTAATCGCACTCAGTGACCATAAATAAAGAGACACTGCGGTAACCGAAAAGACTAATAAATAATTTAAGCTTTGAATAACAAAGTTTAGGCTGGTTACCAAGCGCATTTGTTTGTACACAGGCTGTAAAAATACATCCATGCTTTGTTTTGCGTATTGCTCTTCACGTTGGGTATACGAAAACAATTTAATAGTAGAAATATTTGTGTAGCTATCAACAATTCGACCAGTCATTTCTGAGCGCGCATCGGCTTGTGAGCTGGCAATTTTTTTAAGGCGCGGTACAAAATAAAGCTGTACGCAAATGTATAAAACTAACCAAACCAGTAAAGGGATCATTAAGCGCCAATCAGCTTCGGCAACTAAAAATACCATTGAGCCAAAATAAACCACTATGTACATTAATACATCGAGTAGTTTGGTCACTGTTTCGCGAACGGCTAAAGAGGTTTGTAATACTTTGGTGGCTATTCTTCCTGCAAACTCATTTTGATAAAAGCTCACACTTTGGCGCAGTAAATAACGATGCGCTAACCAGCGAATCGACATAGGGTAATTGCCCAGCAATGCTTGGTGCAAAATAGCAGAATGAAAAAATACGACTACGGGCAATACCAGTAAGAGCATGACAGCCATTTTGATAAGTTCTGATTTTTGCTCTACAAACAAGGTTTCGGGAGTGTAGGCCGTTAACCAATCAACAAGCTGCCCCATATAGCTAAATAAAGAAACCTCTAAAATAGCGAGCATGGCGGCGCTGATTGACATTAGCACTAACGACAGTTCCATTCCTTTGGTGTAGTGACGGCAAAAAGCAAATAAAGTCGAAGGCGGCTGAGTGGGTTGGTCCTCAGGAAATGCTTTTGTCATTTTTTCAAATAATCGATACATTTTAAAAACTTAAATGGCAAATAATGATGGCTATTATACCATTTAAGTATTTTTAAATGCAGGTTTGTAAGGTATTAATTGTGAATATGCTAGAGCGTTATTAATATAAACTTATGTATAAAAGAACACCTAAAAACACTTCACTTACTTTTATAGCATTGGGTTATTTAGGTTTGTACCTTTGCTCATGTATAAATCGTCATATCTGAGGCCACCATTTCCGTAAGGCTTTTTAATTGGGCCTGTATTACAGTTTGCTAAAAAATATATAAGAGGTTGTTCGCGCTTCATTCTAAATTGTGCATTTTTATACACCAGTGTTTGCTTGCTAAATTCACCACCTTTTACGTAAACATCATATTGCTGACCTTGCTCTGAGGCTGCTGCGTTATTAACAACATACCATACGTCGTACCAGGTATTTGTTTGCAGAGGTTTAGCTGACTGTTTGGTAGTGTAGTTTTGAATGTTGCTATATCCGCTGTCGGTTTTAACCATTAAAGCGCCATCGTTTACAAGCCCGTTTGATTCTGTTTTATCGGTTACGCGAAGTGTTGGCTCAAACGCATCGTACGCATGTTTATTAATTAGCTCTGGCGTAAGGTTGCTTAATCCAAAAGCATGGTTATTAGGAAAAGCAGCCACGTTTATACGCATATAAAATGTGTAGGTGTCACCAACTTCAACCGCTTGTGGAAGTTTTGTATAAGAAAGCGCTTTACGATTTCCTACAATCCCCTCAGCTGCAGGCTTTTTTAGTAAATAATGATTTGTTGATGCAGATGCTTGTTCTGGTTGTATAACTGTTATTTGTGGGTTTTTAACCTGTGGTTTAGTTTCATTTTGGGTATCGACACTTTGCCACTTGCTAAGTGAATTTTCAAAGTTATCAATAAGTAGCCAATCGCTCGATGTACTTTTTTGAATGGTTGAACATGCTGATAGCGTGCTAAACAAACATAGAATTAAAATGTGTTTGGAAGACATAATTGGCTCTCGTAATATTATTGATATTTGGTTAACCAATTTAAATTTTGGCTATAGTTTTTATTGAGAGTTATGTAACCAATTTAATGTTTTTATGTCAATCATTAAAGCAATACGTAATGGCGTGGGAACTGCGAAGATATAAAAATTATTATTCCATTCAGAAAATTAACCAGTAAACTTATTCATTAAATCAACTCAGCAAATTTCAGCTGAGTTTAAAATAATTTAATAGTTAGGATGTTATATGTATACGGGTTCGTGTTTGTGCCGTGAAGTAAGGGTTGAAGTGTCGGGCAGTATAACCAGCATTATCCATTGTCATTGTTCACTGTGCAGAAAAAACAGCGGGACTGCATTTGCAACCAATGGCTTTGTAAATACAGATGACTTCACAATAACCAAAGGAAAAGCACTACTTAGTGAATTTAGTTTTAAACCAGGGCGCACTCGTTACTTTTGTAAGTGGTGTGGCTCGCCAGTTTATAGTAGCAATAATGATGACAAAAGCAGAATACGAATTCGTTTAGGAATATTTGATAGCGATATTACTGAGCAGGTTTTATCGCATAATTTTGTTACGTCTAAAGCTAACTGGGAGAAGTTAGAAACAAGCTTACCGTGCTATGAAAAACATGAACCTGGACGGTAACGCGTTTTATTCAATGTGGTAAATGCTGTTAATACTTTTATAAAGGTTTGGTGCAAAATTTATAAACACAGGTGAGTTTTGTATTTCATCAACGTTTATGTGCATTAATGTTTGCTGGCTTAGTATGATCACTATATTTTTGTATTCGTTAAACTCTATTATCGCTAAGCACTTAAAATGTTGCCTTAAAAGTACTAAAAGCATTTGCAGCTCTTGGCCAGTTTGTGGGTTTAAATTAATGATTACTTGCGTATTTTGCTCACTGCAGCTATTTATATTTTGCCAAAAGCTATCGCTGGTTAAAAAAGGCTGGTGATATTCACCACTAAAAATATCGATAGTAATTACGTTAAAGTGATCAGTGCATTGGGTAATATATTGTTCGGCGCATTGTAAATAGGTGCTGTGCTTAATTGGTAACTTAAAGTGCTGGGCAGCAATTAAGGCAATGTGTGGGTTTATTTCTACCGTGTTAAATGTATTGATGGTGTTTATGTAAGGCGTACTACTTTGCAAGTGATACATAATTCGCTCAAACCCTGCAGTGCCTAAACCTAGATTTAATATATTTAGTGTATCTACCGGTTTAAGTAAAAATAACATCATACACTGGTTTACCGGTACGATTACTTGCTCAGGGTGTATAAGGTTCATAACGCCCTGAATTGTAATGTCTTCATTGGCTTTTTGTGCAAGCGTTAACCAACGGTATTCTTTATTTTGATACACGCATACGGGGCCGTATGCACTTTGCTGCGACTCAATAAGGTTACTTTTAATTGTATCTTCTTTTAGCTGACGCATAACTTAAACTATTAATATATACACAATGACAGTGTGCCACGAAAAACACATTTTTAAATAGATTATTGTGTAACAAGGTTTGTAATTTAACCTCTAAATATAATATTGTATTAGCTATTAATTCGTTAGACGTTATTCAAGGATTGAAAATGAGAACATTTATTTGCGCTGTTCATTTTGTGTGTGCTCAGTGGATGAAAAAATTAGACTCAAGAAATAAAAATACGGCCATAAATGCTGCAGCATTGTTAGCCATGATATCTACTGTATATAGTTTTCTTTTAGCTATGACGTTTGACATTCGCTACTTAGATAAAATAATCAGTACTTTTAAGCAAAACCCTTTACTTATTGGTGCTTTATTTTACGCAATCGTAATTGGAATTGTGTTTTTAATTTTGGGTGATTTTAACGGTTATAGAAGTAGAGTTAGATCTTGTACAAATAAAGGGAGCTTTAAAAAATATATTTTAGGAATAAAGCTGTGGATGTTTGGGTTAATTCCTATGACCGGTATTATGTTGATTGTACGACTCAATTAACTCTCTAACTATTACTATAACTGCGCTTTAGCGTGCTCCTTTCTACATCTACCTCAAATGTATTGCCATAAAATCTTAGTTAAGTAATGGTTACACTATAATAATTAGGAGCTAATAGATGCTTAAAACACCTTTGAAAGTCACAACAACTTTACTCAAATTTACTGCAATTGCAGGCGCTTGCACACTTGCATTATCAGCACATGGTGAAACGCAATTACAATATACCGACCAACAAAAGTTACACGATATAGCAAGTGAAGTGTCGGCTACCCGTATAGGTAGTGACATTCAAACGCTGGTGGATTTTGGTACTCGCCATACGCTTTCAGAGACTAAATCGGATACGCGAGGTATTGGTGCGGCTAGGCGTTGGATAAAAAAAGAATTTGAAAAAATATCTGTGCAGTGTGGTGGTTGTCTGGAAATTATTGAAGTAAAGGACACTATATCGGGCGAAAAACGCATTCCTAATCCTGTTGAAGTGGTTAACATAGTGGCTATTCAACGTGGGTCGAGCGAGCCTAATCACATAGTGATGATGTCGGGTGATATAGATTCACGTGTAAGTGATGTTATGGACTTTACGAGTGATTCACCGGGGGCAAATGATAATGCATCGGGCGTGGCAGGAGTAATAGAAGCAGCTCGTGTTTTAAGTAAATACAAATTTAATGGTTCGGTAGTTTACGCGGCGCTTTCGGGCGAAGAGCAAGGTTTGTTTGGCGGTAAAATATTAACGGCTTATGCACAAAAGCATAACTGGCAAGTTCATGGTGTTTTAAACAACGATATGATTGGCAATATTACCGGTATTAATGGGGTAACTGATAACACGACTGCACGTATATTTTCAGAAGGTACCCGTGTTGTAGAAACAAAAGAGCAAGCTAATACTCGGCGCTTTACAGGTGGTGAAGTCGATTCTGCGAGTCGTAATTTAGCTCGCTACATAGATACTATTGCTGACAGATACATTCCTAATTTAGATACAATGCTTGTATATCGATTAGATAGATTTGGCCGTGGTGGGCATCATCGTCCATTTAATGACGCAGGTTTTGCAGCAGTACGTATTATGGAAACTAACGAGCACTACGATCGTCAGCATCAAGATTTACGCACTGAAAATGGTGTTGATTATGGCGATACAATTGATGGCGTTGATTTTGATTATACCGCTAAGCTAACCTCACTTAATGCGGTAACGATGGCGTCTATGGCGTGGGCACCCGCACCGCCAAAAGAAGTTAAAATAAAGGGCGCTGTTACAGCTGATACGTCGTTTTCATGGCAAGAAAGCAGTGATGAAAATATTGCTGGCTATAAAATTTATTGGCGTTATACGAGCGAGCCGCAATGGCAGTTTAGTAAATACGTGGGTAATGTTTCAAAATATACGCTTGAAAATGTGGTAATTGATAATTATTACTTTGGTGTAGCCTCTGTTAGTAAAGACGGTGTTGAGTCACCAGTAGTTTTTCCGGGTGATGTAGGTTCGTTTGATCACAATATAAAATAATAGTTTGTCTAAAAACACAGCAAACAGAGAGCTTTAAGGTGCAAATGGGAGTTTTATGCTTGCACCTTATTTACTAAGCCCTTAGAGTGTAAAAAAAGAAGTAAAAGGTTATTAAAAATGCAACAACAAGAAAAAAAGCCGTTAACAGCAAAAGAGCAAGTTATAACTGATGAGCAAAGAATGCAGTGGCAACGCGAATGTTTTCAAGCAGCGCAAAAGCATTTAGCCGAAAAGGGCATTATGCCAAAATCAGTAGTTGATAAAGACAGCCGATTTTTAGCACCACTTTGTGCAATGTGGAAATTTAAAGCCCAAAACGGTAAAACATATTGGGTAGTAACAGGGCGCTTACCTACAGATCATGCTGAAGTTAGTGCAGCTACAGATGCTCGCGATGCAATGCGCTATTTTTCTTTGCAGTGGCAATTAAAAGCGGATCAAATTATGAGTACAGGCGCGCGTGATAAAACACAGGTAGATTTTGCTAACTTACTTATAAATAGAGCACATGGCTTGTACGAAATGTATGATAATGAACCGCTGTGGGCAAATGAACCAAAGTAGCTACAGTTTGGGTTAAGTAAAAAAGTAGAGGGTGATAGCTTATTTATTGCCCTTTATATTTTAATTAATGTACAAGTGTGAAGGGGGTTGTATTAAACGCCAAAACAGAGCATTGCATACGCTGTCTAGGAATTCCCGCCTCCATAAAAACATTTCCTTGCTGAATAAAGCCATTTCGCTTAAAACGCTCTACCTCATTTAAAATACAATTAATGCTTACTTCTTCTATACCTTGTTTTGACGCTAATTCAACAATAAAGTTAAGAAGTGATTTATATACTTTGCGGTTTCGATGCTCGGGTAATACCGCTATTCTGCCGATTAAGCCATCTGTACACAGCCGACCTGTTGCAATAGGGCAGTTTGCATCGTCTGTAACAAGTACATGTAATGCAATTTTATCTAGGCCGTCAAATTCGATGTGCTTGGGGATATGTAACTCGTAAACAAAAACTCGTTCTCGAATTTTTTGTAGCATATCTTTTTTTATATCCCATTCAACCTTATCAACCAGATAGCCCATTGCAAACTCCTATTGATACCCAATTAAAATGAGTAAGCAATCACAGCAAAATTATTTAAGCCAATATCAGGTGAAAATTAAAATTTTTAACTAACCTGTATACACAATACTTTACGCTGCAAAATGCTCATCATTATTAATAAAATTGGTATTATTACTCTTGGTCTATATTAAACCAGATCCCCTCATTAACAAGTGTAGTAAAGGTTTGAGTAAAAACTAAACTTGGGTTTGTTAAATTTAATGCTGAACTTTCAAATTCAATATTATCGGTAAGTAGTTTTACCGCCGCTAAGTCAGTTAATGGCATAGCGTAATTTTCACCGTTTACACTTAATAACACTTCGGTATCGAGTTGCTGATAAATAGCACGCGTGCCACCTAAACGCTCAAACACAGCTTCTTCATCACTTAAATCATCGCTTATTTGCTCAGGTGTAAATGGAGGTTCTACTGGTGCTAAATCCATTTCATGTTTGGGCTGACTAAGCGTTGAGCCTAACCATTGTTTAAATAAATCGTCATTTTCTAAAAGTGCCGCCATCAATGTTTTAACTTTATCAACTTCAAGGTTTGTAAGTTCACCTTTTGATTTTCTGAGCGTGATGTTGTGATCGGTATAACGTTTTTGTCCGCTTTCGGTATCAATAATATGATCGGCAAAGCTTGAGAGTAAATCTTGTTGATTTGGCGCCCTAAAACCAACTGAATAATTTAGTGCATTTTCTACAGCGTAACCTTCGTGAGGGCACCCTGGTGGAATATACAAAATATCGCCTGGTTCTAATATGCAATCAATTACGGCTTCAAAAGGTTCAACTTGCAGTAACTTTTTGTTTTGAGCAAACTGTTTAAGTGTTGGATCAGAGAGGCCTACACGCCAATGACGTTTACCTTCGCCTTGAATAATAAATACGTCGTATTGGTCTAAATGTGGACCAACACCACCATTAGGCGTTGAATAGCTGATCATTAAATCATCTATGCGCCAGTTGGGAATAAACCTAAATGGTTCTAGCAGTTGTGCAGCATCGCTATGCCAGTGATCAACTGCTTGCACGAGTAAAGTAGAGTGATCGTCGGTTAACTGCTCAAAGTCTTCAAATGGACCTTGGTACGTTTGCCAGTCATTTTTATGATTGGTGATAATACGTGACTCTATGCTTTCTTCCATTGCTAGGCCGGCAAGTTCATTAGCATCAAGCGGGTCTTGAAAATTAGCAAAACCTTGTTTGATTAAAAGCGGCTTTTTTTGCCAAAAATGGCTTAAAAACTCTTGCTCAGACAAATTATTTATTTTTAATTGATACATACATTATGCCTACTAGTTAGTGCAATGGGGTTAAAACAAAAAAAGCGAAAGGATGATCCTTTCGCTTTTTAAAAGAGTAATTTAGTTTTTAAACTAAATCATCAATAAACTCAACAGCACGACCAATGTAATTAGCAGGTGTTAGTTTTTTCATTTCTACTTTAGCGTGCTCAGGAAGGTCTAAACCATCGATGAAGTCAGCCATTATTTCTTTGTTTACACGTTTACCACGTGTTAAATCTTTAAGTTTTTCGTATGGCTTTTCAATACCATATTTACGCATAACTGTTTGAATCGGCTCGGCTAGTAATTCCCAGTTTTGATCAAGCTCGTCAGCTAAACGTTGCTCGTTTACTTCAAGCTTACTTACACCTTTAAGTGTTGATTGGTATGCAATAATTGCATAACCCATACCTACACCTAGGTTACGTAATACGGTTGAATCAGTAAGGTCACGCTGCCAGCGAGAAACGGGTAATTTTTGTGCAAGATGAGCAAAAATAGCGTTTGCTAAACCTAAGTTACCTTCTGAGTTTTCAAAATCAATTGGGTTAACTTTATGTGGCATTGTTGATGAGCCAATTTCGCCAGCAATTGTTTTTTGCTTAAAGTGATTAAGGGCAATGTAACCCCACATGTCACGGTCAAAATCTAACAATATAGTGTTAAAACGTGCAATTGCGTCAAACAACTCTGCAATATAGTCATGCGGTTCAATTTGTGTAGTAAATGGGTTTAGTGTTAAGCCTAAACTTGATACAAATTTATCTGCATGTGTATGCCAGTCGTAATCAGGGTATGCGCTAAGGTGTGCGTTGTAGTTACCTACAGCACCGTTAACTTTACCTAGCATCTCTACTTGTGCAATTTGCCCACGTTGACGCTTTAAACGCATATATACGTTAGCAAACTCTTTACCCATAGTTGATGGTGTAGCAGGTTGTCCGTGCGTACGAGTCATCATTGGGATTGTTTTGTATTCAATTGCTTTAGCTTTAATTGCGCTTAAAAGTTCATCGCAATAAGGAAGTAAAACATTTTTACGCGCTTCGCTTAGCATTAAACCATGAGATAGATTGTTAATATCTTCTGAAGTACAAGCAAAGTGAATAAATTCGTTTATTGCATGAAGCTCACTGTTATCGGCTACTTTTTCTTTTAGTAGGTATTCAACCGCTTTAACATCGTGATTTGTAGTGCGTTCTATATCTTTAACGCGTTGTGCATCAGCTTCACTGAAGTTATCTACAATGGCGTTTAGAAGTGCATTAGCTTCTTCGCTAAATGCAGGTACTTCTTTAATATCGCTTGCTGCAGCTAACGCTTGCAACCAACGCACTTCAACAATTACGCGGTATTTGATTAAGCCAAATTCGCTGAAAATACTGCGTAGTTCAGTGGTTTTGCTGCCGTAGCGACCATCCACTGGAGAGATAGCCGTTAACGCTGAAAGCTCCATAATAACTCCTAAATTTTAGTTTGAACGATAGTTAAATTTTTGTTTTAGCAATGGCGAGTATTTTTCTTTTTGCAAAGAAAAAGTGACGGCGTTTACCGCCCATTTGTCGCCATAATACTGCACTTCTAATGCCGGCTAATAATAACGCACGGATTTTATTTTGAGTGAGCTGCTGTTTTAATAACTCGGGTTTGCCATAAACCTGTATTCGGTGCCCAAGGGGGCTCAGCACCGACGAGTATATATCTGCTAAACCGGCAACAACGCTCTCATCGGTAATAGCAAAGTGGTCTAAACGACGATGAATATCATCAATTCGTTTACCTAATTCGTTTAAGCTTTTGTCGTTTGCACTTAGTGCTCGCTCAAGCTGCATTAAACCACCTACGTACTTTACAATTTCAACATCTTTTTGAGCGCCTGCGGTTAGCTGCGCCATTAATGTTTTGTAACCATCACGTAAGTTGTCAGTACCTTGGTAAACATCTTCTGGCGATGCCGGAGATGTTTGAATAATACTTGAAAGTAATATTTCTAAATCATGTTCGTTATTGTTGCCATATTGGGCAATTTTTTGGACTTGTTTAGCAGCCTGGCACATGGCGGCAAGCGCCATGACTTGGTGTTCATTCATTACTTAATCACCGAATCAATAATACCGCCACCTAAACAGATATCTTCTGCGTAAAATACGGCAGATTGACCAGGCGTCACTGCTTTTTGTGGCTCGTCGAACAATACGCGGGCCATGCCGTCTTCACCTACAAGTAGGGTACAGCTTAAGTCTTCTTGGCGGTAACGCGTTTTTACTGTGCAGCGAGTTGTGCCTTTAGGGCCAATACGGTCTACCCAGTGAAGTTGGTTTGCGTTAAGACCGTTGCTGTATAGGCGAGGGTGATCTTTACCTTGGCCCACAATAAGTACGTTACGTTCTAAATCTTTATCAACTACGTACCATGGTTCGCCAGAACCTTCCTTCATACCACCAATTAACAAGCCTTTGCGTTGTCCAAGTGTGTGGTACATTAAGCCTTCGTGCTCGCCTACGTTGTTACCGTCAGTGTCTTCGATAACGCCAGGTTGCGCTGGTAAGAACTTTTGTAAAAAGTCTTTAAATTTACGCTCACCGATAAAGCAGATACCTGTACTGTCTTTTTTATCATGAGTGATTAGGTCTTGTTCTTCTGCTATGCGGCGTACTTCTGGTTTTTCGATATCGCCTACAGGGAATAACGTTTGCCCAATATGTTCATGGCTTAGAGTATATAAGAAGTAGCTTTGATCTTTATTGTTATCAAGTCCGCGACACATTACGTATTTGTCATCGCGAAGCTCACGGCGAACATAGTGACCCGTTGCAATAAAGTCAGCACCGAGTGCTTGAGCAGCAAATTCTAAAAAGGCTTTAAATTTAATTTCTTTGTTACACATTATATCTGGGTTAGGTGTACGACCTGCTTTGTACTCAGCTAAAAAGTACTCAAATACGTTGTCCCAGTATTCTGCTGCAAAGTTTACTGTGTGAAGCTCAATGCCTAACTTATCACACACTGCTTGTGCATCTTTTAAGTCATCAGCAGCAGCACAGTATTCATCATTGTCGTCTTCTTCCCAGTTCTTCATAAACAGGCCTTCTACTTGGTAGCCCTGTTGTTGTAATAAATATGCAGATACAGAAGAATCAACACCGCCGGACATGCCAACAATGACTTTAATGTGACTATTTTCGCTCATGAATAATTTCGCTTATACAGATTGCTGTTAACTTGGAAAGGCCGCGATTATAGCATGTATTTTGTTTGTGCTTAAAGAGACTAAGGGCGCAAAGAGGGGAATTAGTCAGTATTTTATTTATATAACAAATAGCAAACTAGACTTACGAAGTATTGTATAAAATAATTTATCTGTTTATTTAATTAAAAACGATACTTTGAAGCACCTATGGGTGCTTAAATTAATCGTTGTAAATTGTATCTAAACTCAAAGGTATCTTGTTTAAGCTATCTTCAATACATTTAAGGACTAAAGGGCTTCTAAGCGGTAGTGATTTTATTTGCTCTAATGTATACCAGTTAGCGCTGATAATGTCGGTATCTATTGGCGTTGGCGCTTTTATATTATCAGGCGCTTCAAATAAGAAGCAGAATCGCAAATAGTGCACTCCATTTTCGGCATGCAAATTATACACACCTAAAAAGCCGACTGGCTCAAGCGCTAAGCCTGTTTCTTCAAGTAGTTCTCTGCTTGCGGCTTGTGCAAGAGTTTCGTTTTGCTCTAAATGACCCGCTGGTTGATTGTAACAAATTTGCTTTGTAAATTTATCGCACTCTTTTACAAGTAAAAACTCATTTTGCTTTTTTACTATTGCCGCAACTGTTACATGCGGTTTATGCATCAACTACACCCTTAATTACTTTGTATTCACCACAATTAATATCATCTAACGTATAGTTGCCAATACTGTAGCGAATAAGGCGAAGTGTAGGGTGGCCAATATGCGCGGTCATTCGGCGAACTTGTCTGTTTTTACCTTCATTAATTGTAATACTTAGCCAAGTGGTAGGGATTGCTTTTCGCTCGCGTACAGGCGGATTACGAGTCCAAATTGTAGGTTCATCAATTATTTTTACGTTCGCGGGGAGTGTAAGCCCGTCTTTAAGTTCTACGCCATTGCATAAATCATTAATTGATTCGCTTGTTGGTTCACCTTCAACTTGTGCCCAGTATGTTTTATTCGTTTTTTTATCAGGTGCAGTTAAGGTGTTTTGCAATTTCCCACAGTTTGTTAAAAGTAATAAACCTTCACTGTCTCTGTCTAATCTTCCTGCTGCGTAAACTTCTTTAATAGGGATGAACTCAGCGAGAGTTTTTCTGTCTGCGTCATCCGTAAATTGGCATAGCACATCAAATGGTTTATTGAATAACACAATTTTTCTGTCTTTAGATGCTATTTGCAGCTTTATTTCTCTTTTACCTGAAGGCGTTTTGTTAAGTGCATTGCGTGAATAAGTACGCCCTGTACTTCTTTTTGGCTTGGATTCAGTTACTTGATTATTGCCTGATTTAGATCTCATTATATGCACCTAGCTGGTTTTGGTAATCCGGCGATTTTTGTTGCTTGCTTAGCAGGGCCTTTAGGGAATAATTTATATAAATAAAGGCTGTTTCCTTTGTCTTCACCGAGTGCTTTTGCCATTGCTTTTACAAGCATCCGAATTGCTGGGCTGGTGTTATATTCAATATAAAAATCACGAACAAAGTTAATGACTTCCCAGTGTTGAACGCTAAGGGTAATGTTTTCTTGGATAGCAATTACAGGTGCTAGCTCCTTTGACCACAAAGTATGGTCAAGCAAGTAGCCTTGTTTGTCGGTTTCAATTTGTTGGTTGTTAAATTCAAGCATGAGTTACCACGTAATTGATTGATTAGTTGATAAAGTGAGTGCCACAAAGTCTTCATAGCTAATGGCTTTATCGTTATCTGTTAATTTTATTGCACGTACTTGCGCGTCTTGTTCAAGTATTAACAGTGTATCTGCAAATTGCCTAAATTGTTTTTTTGCAAAGCAGGCATCACCAACAAGTAGCACGTTATCGTCTGATAAAATTAAGTTCTCTAGCTGATTTGCCGAGTAATAGTTAAGCGGCTTAGAAAAAATATGTAATGTACTCATAAATTCACCACATGTTGCTGCGCTTTAATTAATGTTTGTTGTTGGCTAAAGTTGAGTGCTTTTGCCTCTATGAGTAAATCATGTTTATTTAAACCATAATCAAGCAATGACTTTTCACACACGTAGATGTTTTCAACATCATAGATTTCGAGTGTTTTAATGTTTTTAAAAAAATCTTTTAATCCAATATTGTTTGGTTGTTGATGCTTTTTTAAAGCCAAAACGGCGGGGCCGCTAAACAACCAACTCACATTTTGGTCAACGGCAGCAAATATCAATGTCATATCAAGTGCATCACGAATATTTAAATCGTCAAATGGACTGCACTGACTCATTACTAATACGTTTATCATTTAAATTGCACCCATTTATCAGCGTCGCTTGCAAGCATTGCAAATTCAGCTAGCCCTGCGACTGCAAATACACCTGTGTTTTTAATATCTAACCCGCGTTTTTCAGCGGCGGTAACACACAGCATTAAATTTAGTTTTTGATCGGCGAGTTGCTGCCAAAGTGCTGAAATTTGAAGTTCGTCTGAGGATAAATCAAAGTGGGTAGATGCATGATAAATACCTTGCTGGTATAAAAAAATAGCATCAATGGTGTGCCCTTGGGCTAAACATGCATTCGCAAACTTAACAATGCGTTGCGTTGTATCGTGATCGGATGGTGGTGTATGTAATGAAAGAACAAAACGTGACAAAACAATTCCAATAAAAAAGCCCCAATTAAGGGGCTATTTTAACAGAACTATTTAATTAGTCATCACTTGCGCCAAGTAGAGCAAGTAAAGACGTAAATAAGTTATATACGCTTAGGTATAAAGATACTGTTGCGCGAATGTAGTTGGTTTCGCCGCCGTTAATGATTCGGCTTGTATCGAATAAAATCAAACCAGACATGATCAATACAACTGCAGCATTAAGCACCATAAACATAAGTGAACTGCCAACAAAAATGTTAACAATACTAGCTACAATCACAACGATTAAGCCAACCGTTAAAAAGCCACCCATGAATGAGAAGTCTTTTTTAGTGTTCAGTGCGTAAGCAGATAAACCAAAAAAGATAAGCGCAGTAGAACCTAACGCTTGCATAATAAGCATTGGGCCATTAGGCATTGCAGCATAATGGTTAAGCAATGGACCTAAGCCAGCCCCCATTAAACCTGTGAAAGCAAACACCCAAAATACACCAGATGCTGTATCTGCTTTTTTATTTACAACAAATAATAAACCGAACGAAACAAGTGTAAACACAATTCCCATAAAGTAAGGTAATTGTAGTGCCATTGAAATACCGGCTGTAACTGCACTGAATGCAAGTGTCATAGCTAGTAAAAAGTAGGTGTTTTTAAGTACCTTGTTTGTTTCAATGGTAGACATTACCGGTTTCGCGGTATTGTACGATTGATTAAACGCCATTGTAGAGCTCCTTTAAGTGAAACGTGTGTGTTTCGATAATTTAACTAAAATTAGATTACCAACTCTTATATGTTTGGGCAAACCTTTGTAGATCAATAGAGTTAAATATTTAAATAAAAGAGTATTGACGGCTAAATTAAAAACACTTTGTTCTAACTTTAGACAAATTAATTGTTTTTTAAGCACTTAAACAATTAATTTAAAAAAAAGCTTCACAAAAGGGATGGGTTTCCCTATTATGCAGGCCGTGCGGAGAGATGGCAGAGTGGTCGAATGCACCGGTCTTGAAAACCGGCATGGGTTTATAGCCCATCTAGGGTTCAAATCCCTATCTCTCCACCACTTATTTGATAAGTGTGTGGTAATTAAAGTATCATTCATTTAAATAGTTATTAGTACACTCTTACTTCTAACTTAGCAGTATCGGAGAGATGGCAGAGTGGTCGAATGCACCGGTCTTGAAAACCGGCATGGGTTTATAGCCCATCTAGGGTTCAAATCCCTATCTCTCCACCATATAACAAAATAGCCCGCTAATTTAGCGGGCTTTTTTGTGTTTGGAACAAAATTAGTGCACTTATACCAATCCGCAATAATACTTAATCATTTTGCGGGGCTAAACGTGTCGCTCCCTGCGTTAAAAAATTCTCATTTAGAACAACTAAATAGCAAATTTTTTGCCTAGCTATCAACACGTTTTTCCGCCCTCAAAATAGACCACTTAATTAAGCGAATTGGTATTACATGTTTTATCTCTCATTAGTAAAATCTTAAAAGCAGATAGAATTGCTCACACACCATCTTCTGCTGTTAAATAACGTTGATGTTCTCTTCCTTTTTTTGTTTTTAATAAAACTACCATCACAAAAAATTTTAAATGAGTTGGAATGCACATATTAATGTGTGCTATTTTTAAACATTGGTGGATTAAAGGTATGCAAAATAGGATGTTGTGGCTCAAAGATGATCTAGATTCGAGAAAGTTAGTTGTATATCGTGCCGTCATGTTTTCGTTTATAGCGCTTTTTGTACTTTTTGTATTTCAACCTTTTGGCACTTCAAGCGATACCGAGTCTTACAAGTTTCTGCGGCTTTTTGGCTATGGGTTAGTAACCTTTTGTGCTTTGCTATTGTCAGGATTCATAGAAATAGTGTTACTTAAGTTTAAGCTAAGTAAATTAAGCCGTTTAATTATTATTCCTGTCACATATATTTTAATTACTGCGTTATTCAATCATGGGTATTTTGTGGTTGCTGTACTTGGGTCTTGGCATTGGCAGAATCAATTACTTTTTGTAGGGTATATTTTTTGTATTGGTGTATTTCCTCTTATTTTTTTACTTGTGGTAAATAGGCATGTAATAGATTTAACTAAGCCAAGTACAGTTAGCGTCGTTCAAGAGCAGTTGAGAGAAGTTGAATTAAAGACAATTACTCTTAAAGGCGATAATAAAAACGACGAAATTAACACGGCTCATCACCATATTTTATTTATTAAATCTTCAGACAACTATTGTGAAATAACAATACTGGAAGGAGCTTCAACTTCACGTAAACTATTACGTGTATCTCTTAGCGGTTTATTAAAGCAGCTTCCAGAAAATACAATTATATTACGATGCCACCGTTCTTATGCGGTCAACCTGCAAAACATTCAGCACTACAGTGGTAATGCTGGAGGGTTGCAATTATCGCTGCATACAATTGATATTAAAATACCGGTGTCTCGTTCTTATGTAAAAGTAATAAAAGATGCTTTGTCATTAATCCCAAAAACATGTTAATCCCCCCTAAAACATGGGCTTTATACCTCGTCTTGTAATTGAGACCTAATAAGTCGCTTTGTATTTTTACTATTGCCAAGATTAAGTTGAAATTTACAACTTAACGAGGAAAGTAGATATGAAATACGCTATCAAGGCACTTGTAATAATTTCTATATTTGTATTTTGCCACTATGTAATGAGGCAGTTTTGGGGAGAAGGTTGGTCTAGCTGGTTGTCTGAACTTGATAATCTAACTGGCATTTTATTTACCCCCGCTAAATATACTTTTTTATATGGACCGTTAGTTATTGCGGCTATTCTTTTGTTTAAACAAAGTGAGCCTTTTGAATCTATAGGGCTTAATTCTTCTGGTTTTATTAACTATGCACTCGCAGCAATTATTTGTTGTGCTCCTATGGCAATAGGTTATGGATTTTTGAGTGATGAACTTAACCTATCAATACCAGCAATAATCACCGGCTCAGTTTATGCGGGTTTTTTTGAAGAGCTAATTTTTAGGGCTGCATTGTTTGGTGTTTTATTTAAATATTGTAGATGGGGCTTTGTGCCTGCGGCATTGATTAGTTCAGTAATATTTGGCCTGGGCCATATTTATCAAGGTAATGATGCGATTTCTGCATTGATGGCGGTTGCGATCACTACTGTAGCAGGTACATGGTTTGCGTGGCTATATTGTGAATGTGGTTATCGTATTTGGTTTCCTATGTGGATGCATATTTTTATGAATGCAGCTTACGGAATATTTGGTATGTCGGGCGGCGCAGTAGGTGATCTACAAGGTAACTTATTTAAAGCAACAGCAATTGTACTAAGTATTGTGTATGTTGAGATGCTAATTCGACGAGGAAAGCAGCGTGAAGTTACATTATCAAAATTATTTCAATGCACTAAAAGTGGCCTTTATACGCAACAAGCTAACTTAAATTGATTGGGAAACGACCATGCTAGAACTATTTATTGTAATAATTATATTTAGCTCACCCTTTTTGATTCTTACTATTACTAAACGTTATTTCGCTTATAAAACTACAATAATGGCAGCGCAAGCAAAATTTAAAGGACTGAATAATAATAAGATAACAAAATTAGAGGAACAAACAGCGATGTTGAACAAAAGATTGGCAGTGCTAGAGGAAATAGTAACATCTCGCCACTTTGAGTTATCAAATAAAATAGCTCAGTTATAAGCACTTTGATAAGTATAACCCAAACCTATGAGCCTATTAATTTATTAATAGGCTCATACTGCAATAAGGTTTATTTTTAATCATAAATTACGACCATAGTCTCTATTTCTAAGCTTTAGATCTTGGTGCATGCTTAATACATTAAAATTTATACTCTGTATTAAGGATTATTAGATGAAACATCAACTCGCAAAAAGCGTCGCGCTTTCATTATTGTCCCCGGTAATTATTGGCAGCTTGTTAGGATTGTATTATGCACTAACGCTACAGGGTGATTTCTTATCCGTATTTTTTCAACTGTTAATGACTGCTATCTCAAATGCACATATTGTAGGCTTAACGATGGCGGCCTTTGTTGTGCCAGGGTATTTACTAATGTTTAAGTATTCTAAAGTTAATTATTCAGGTGTATTAACGCTTGGTTTGTTAGGTGGCGCTATATTTAGTTACTTATTAAGTGCCTCAACTGGCGAGATATTTTTGATTAATAGTGTTATGTCAGCATTTGCAGCCGGACTGTTTTTATTTGGTCTTCGCAAATCGGTAAAAAAATAATCGCAGCATTATTAACCAAGCACGCTGATAAACGGTGCGATTTCCTTTTTTTTACCTCCAAAAGGTTCCAATTTTTCACGACAAAGAGTACCTTTAGCTACTGTATGTTTAATAAGAAGTAGTTTGGTATGCAAAAGCACGATTTTTACCAGTCATTAGTTAAGCAAACTGAATCGCTGATAGCTGGTGAATCTAATGTAATTGCCAATTTGGCAAACATAAGCGCGCTGTTATTTACCTCTTTAGAAGATGTAAATTGGGCGGGCTTTTACTTTATGGATTCTCCTACTGAATTAGTACTTGGTCCGTTTCAAGGTAATCCTGCATGCATCCGTATTCCCGTTGGGAAAGGGGTATGTGGAACAGCTGCGGCAACCGCTGAAACACAATTAATTGAAGATGTTCACGCTTTTGACGGGCATATAGCCTGCGATGCAGCGTCTAACTCTGAAGTAGTTGTACCTATCATGAAACATGGTAAAGTATTCGCAGTACTAGACATTGATAGTCCAAGTATTGGCCGGTTTGATGCTGATGATAAAGCTGGCCTTGAAGCATTAGTGAAATGCTTAGAGGCGAGCCTTTAATGAAAGATTTGCTAAATGTTCAAGACTACCTATTTGCTGTGCAAGATGTTGGCGACTGGGAAGGCGAAGAAGAGCATGTAGCGGAAACGCTCAATGATTTAATTCATATTGCATGGGATCGTCTTCCAGATGATTCAGAATGTGAATTTATTGATGAAACAATTAATGGTATTTGGGAACACCTTCGGGGTGATATGGCTGTAATAGAAGCCGATTTCGAAGAGTTGGTCGACTGGGTAACACACTACGTCGATTCGTCCCTTGATGAAAAGATGTGAAAAATAGGTTCTAAAATGGAAACCACAAACAAGCTAAAAGATATTAATGAAGTGTTGGAATTTTTATATCAAGAATTCCCACAATGTTTTAAACAAAAAGATGGCATCAAGCCGCTTAAAGTAGGTATTTTTAAAGATATTGCTGAGCGTATTGAAGGGTCTGAAAAAGTAAGTAAGACTCAAGTTCGTCAAGCGCTTAGAAAATACACGTCTAATTGGCGTTATTTAGAAGCTGTGACAAAGTCAGAGTTTCGTATTGATCTTGATGGTAATCAAGGTGAAAAAGTTGAGCAAGAGCATATCGACCATGCACAAAAAGCATTGGAAGAAAGCCGCGCTAAAATGGCAAAACGCAAAAAACAACAGCGTCCTCGCCAAGATTCTGATTCTAAATCTTTCAAGAAAAAACCAGCTCATGCTAGCAAAGCAGGCGATAAAAACGCACCTGCAGCTAACAAACCTGCTAAAGCAGCGCCAGTTAAACGTTCAGGAAAAATTGAACCTTTACCAGCAACTGAGGTCAAGGTTAATAATAAGGTTAAGGTTAAACTTGGCCAAGCACTTGTAAATGCAGTAATCACTGAAGTGAACAAAGATGACGTTCATGTTGAATTAGTGACAGGTATGCAAGTTAAAACCAAAGCTGACAGCTTATACATCGTTTAAGTTGTAAATAAATTAAGGAGTTGTGTATGAGTAAAAAGTTTACGCTCATTCCGTTAGTTGCTGCCCTGTTTTCAGGTTCATTATTTGCTGCTGTAGAAGCCGTTACAATTGACGATTTACCCCAGCTTAAGCAAGAGAGTCAACATGGTACTGCTAGCAAACGAGTGGCCAGCTTATTTGCTCGTTCACACTATACACCGGTTCGATTTAACGATGAGCTTTCTAGTAAAGTGTACGATCGTTATATCGAATCCCTTGATTTTAATAAAAGCGTTTTCTTAGCCAGCGATATCGCTTCTTTTGAGCAATATCGTGATGACTTTGATAACGCTATTACTACCGGTAAATTAGACTTTACGTTTGATATTTTTAACTTAAGTCTTAAACGCCGTTTTGAACGTTACGAGTATTCACTTACTTTACTTGAAAAAGAAATGACGTTTGATAAAGAAGATGAATACTTTTTTGACCGTGAAGATTCAGCATGGCCTGTGTCACAAGCTGAGCTTGATGAAATTTGGCGTGAGCGTGTAAAGTACGACGCACTGCGTTTAAAAATGACGGGTAAAGATTGGGAAGGCATTAAAGAAGTGCTGACCAAACGCTATAAAAATGCAGAAAAACGTTTAGTACAATCTAATTCAGAAGATGCTTTTCAAATTGTTATGAATTCGCTAGCACGTAGTATTGAGGCGCATACGTCTTATTTATCGCCACGTCGTGCAGAGCAATTCAAAATGGATATGGATTTAGAGCTTGAGGGCATTGGTGCCGTGCTAAGCCCTGATGAAGACTACACTGTTATTCGCAGCTTAGTGCCGGGAGGCCCTGCAGATAAAACAGATCAAATTAAAGCTGATGACCGCATTATTGGTGTTGCCCAAGATGGCGAAGAATTTGTAGACGTAATTGGCTGGCGTTTAGATGACGTAGTTGATTTAATTAAAGGTCCTAAAGGGACTAAAGTACGTCTACAGTATTTAAAAGGTGTTGACGCTCACGGCGCACCTAAAGTTGTTGAAATCACGCGTGATAAAATTCGACTTGAAGATAGAGCGGCTAAATCAGAAGTATTTGAAGCCAAATACTCTGATTTAACAAGTAAAGTTGGCGTGATTGAAATTCCAGGCTTTTACAATAATCTTTCGAAAGATGTAAAAGTTGAGCTGGCTAAGCTTAAAGAAGAAAAAGTTGATGGTATTATTATCGACTTACGCCAAAATGGTGGTGGTTCTTTATATGAAGCAACACAATTGTCTGGTTTGTTTTTTGACCAAGGTCCAGTTGTTCAAATTCATACTTTAAATAACCGTATTGAAGAGCAAAAAGATCGTGATGGTATAACTTATTACGATGGTCCTTTAACTGTTTTAGTTGACCGTTACAGTGCCTCTGCTTCTGAAATATTTGCAGCAGCTATGCAAGATTATGGTCGTGCAGTTATTATTGGCGAACAAACTTTTGGTAAAGGTACAGTACAGCAGCACAAAGGCTTAGGCCGCGCTTACGATTTATATGATAATGCGCTGGGTAGCGTACAATATACGATTGCTAAGTTTTATCGTATTAACGGTGGTAGTACGCAACATAAAGGTGTGATCCCTGATATTTCGTTTCCATCAGCAATCGATCCTGCAGAGTGGGGCGAAAGTAAGCAAGATAATGCACTTCCTTGGGACAGCATTGTTAAAGCGAAATACAAAAAATTAGGTAATTTAACACCTATTATTACGTACCTTGAGAAACAACACGAAGTACGAATTAAATCAGAACCAGAATTTGGTTATGTATTTAACGACATTACCTTATACAACGAAGAGAAAGACCGTAAAACTATCTCTTTAGTTGAAGCAGACCGTATTAAAGAAAAAGATGAAGGTGAAGCACGTGCACTTGTACGTACTAACGAACGTCTTAAGCGTTTAGGTAAAGATCCGGTAGAAAACTTAGACGATTTACCTGAAGTAATTGAAGAGCTTGACCCATTTTTGGAAGAAGCTGCATTAATTACTCAAGATTATATTAATTATGGTCGTATAGCTAAGAAGTAACAACTGGTTTTACCTCTATAAAAAAGGCGCATTAGCGCCTTTTTTACTACCTAAAATTTACTAAATTGTTATAATATTTGATTACATAAAGTTGAGCTAGATCAATCATGCTCAATTAATGCGCTTTACGTGCTAAAAATAATAATTAAACACACAGTAAGTGTGTCTAGGAGTCTCTACTTTGAAGCTATTGGATGACAAACCAATCAAGCCCGCCTCGTTTTTTGATGCATTAATTCCTATCTCTGTATTAATTTGTTTACTTGGTGCTGCAGTTTACTTATTTGGTGATAACTCTTCATCAGGCCCTAACCAAATTGCACTTTTATTTGCTACTTTTGCAGCGGCTTTAATTGGGCTTAAAAACGGTTATACATGGAAAAAATTAGAACAAGCTATGATCGAAGGTATAACGCTTTCACTTGGCGCTATCCTAATTTTACTTATGGTAGGTGCGTTAATTGGCACTTGGCTACTTTCTGGAACTGTACCAACTTTAATTTATTATGGCTTGCAAGTTATAAACCCAAGTTGGTTTTATGCAGCGAGTTGTTTAATTTGTGGCATTGTAGCTATGAGTATAGGTAGTTCTTGGACTACTGCCGCTACGATAGGTGTTGCTTTATTAGGCGTTGCAACGGGTCTTGGACTTGAACAAACAGTTACAGCAGGCGCTGTTATATCTGGCGCGTACTTTGGTGATAAGTTAAGCCCGCTGTCTGAAACAACCAATTTAGCGCCAGCAGTTGTAGGCGCTGATTTATTTGAGCATATTCAACATATGCTGTGGACGACAGTACCAAGTTTTGTAATTGCACTGATTATATTTATATTCATGGGCTTTAACGCAACTGCTTCAAGCGAAGCGGGGCGCATTGATGAAATAACGGCTATTTTACAGCAAAACTTTAATATTGGTTTTGAAATGCTAATCCCGCTAATTGTACTTTTAGTTTTAGCGATTAAAAAAATGCCAGCCTTTCCTGCTATCTCTATCGGTGCTGTTGTGGGCGCTGTTTGGGCCATGTTGTTTCAATCTGATTTAATTGCTAGCCAAATTGATGTTTCTCAAGGGCAGCTAGTTGGCTATTTTAAGCTTGTTTGGACGACGTTTTTTGATGGTTTTAGCATAAGTACAGGCGATGACAAAATGGACTCTCTACTCAGTGGTGGCGGTATGTCCGGAATGCTTACAACCACATGGCTTATTATGACTGCACTGATGTTTGGTGCCATTATGGAAAAAACAGGCCTTTTGGATATTTTTGTTAAAAGCATACTTAAAATAGCAAAAAGTACGGGATCGTTAATTGCGGCAACAATAGCAACGTGTATTGGTACTAACGTGATAGCGGCCGATCAATATATTGCAATTGTTGTACCTGGTCGTATGTTTAAAGATGAATATGAAAAACGTGGTTTGAAGCCTGTTAACTTATCTCGTACATTGGAAGATGGCGGTACAATTACTAGCCCACTAATTCCATGGAACACGTGTGGTGCATATATGCAAAGCGTTTTACTAATAAATCCTTTTGATTATGCGCTCTACGCTTTCTTTAACTTAATTAACCCTGTTTTAGCGGTGGTTTATGCCTACTTGGGCATTAAAATTTTACGTATTAAGCCAAAACAATCCGCCTAATTTTAAACAGCTCCTTTTAACTTAAAAGGAGCTGTTTTGGAGTATCTATGACTGAATCAAGTAAACCTCAAGCACAATATCTTAAAGACTATAAAGCTCCTGATTTTTTAATTGACCACACAGAGCTAACCTTTGACTTACAGCCATTATCAACCAAAGTAAGCTCTTTGCTAACGCTTACGCGTGTTGGTGATAAAAAAGCACCTTTAGTGCTTGATGGTATTGATTTACGCTTACTGTCTTTATCTATTGATACGGTTGATATAACTGATTATGAAATTATTGGCGAGCAGCTAATAATTAATAACCTACCGGATAGTTGTCAATTAAGTATTGTGACCGAGATATCGCCTGAGACGAATACTTCTTTAGAGGGGTTGTATTTATCTGGCGGTGCGTATTGTACACAGTGTGAAGCGCAGGGTTTTAGAAAGATCACCTATTACATGGATCGCCCTGATGTACTTGCCACGTTTGATGTAACTATTATTGCCGATAAAAAGTATCTACAACTTCTTTCTAATGGTAATCAAGTAGACAGTGGTGAAACACAAGATGGTCGTCATTTTGTGAAATGGCAAGACCCATTTAAAAAGCCGAGCTATTTATTTGCACTTGTAGCGGGCGATTTTGATGTTTTAAAAGATACGTACACGACTAAAAGCGGCAGAGATGTAGAATTAGCATTGTTTGTTGATAAAGGTAATTTATCTAAAACACCCCATGCTATTGCCTCACTCAAAAAGGCAATGCAGTGGGATGAAGAACGCTTTAATTTAGAGTATGACCTTGATATTTATATGATTGTAGCCGTCGATTTTTTCAACATGGGCGCGATGGAAAATAAAGGGCTAAACGTTTTTAACAGTAAATGCGTATTAGCTAATCAAGAAACAGCCACAGATAAAGACTACCATACGATTGAATCCATTGTAGGGCATGAGTACTTTCATAACTGGACAGGTAACCGAGTTACTTGTAGAGATTGGTTTCAGTTATCGCTAAAAGAAGGGTTAACTGTATTTAGAGACCAAGAGTTCAGTAGTGATTTAGGCTCTCGTGCACTTAACCGAATTGATGCGGTCAAAGTTATGCGTACGCATCAGTTTAGCGAAGATGCAGGCCCTATGGCTCACCCAATTCGCCCTGAGAAAGTTATTGAAATGAATAACTTTTATACAGTAACTGTATACGATAAAGGTGCTGAAGTTATCCGTATGATGCACACATTACTGGGTGAAACTAACTTTCAAAATGGGATGACGCTTTACTTTGAGCGCCACGATGGGCAAGCAGTTACATGTGATGACTTTGTAAGTGCGATGAGCGATGCATCAGGTGTTGATTTAGAGCAATTTAAACAATGGTACAGCCAATCAGGTACACCGCGTTTAAATGCAATTCAAGAATTTGATAGCAGCTCAAATACATACACTTTGACAATCGAGCAAACAGCGCCAGCTAATCAGCCAGAGAATAAAAAGCTTCATATACCTTTTGCTATTGAACTACTTGATGCCAATGGACAAAGTATTGCTCTGCAATATAAAGGTAAAAAGCTAGATCATGTACTCGATGTAACTAATGCGACTCAAACATTTAGCTTTGATAATATTTTAGAAAAGCCTGTTGCGGTTTTACTCGAAGACTTTTCTGCGCCTTGTATTTTAAATCAGCAAACAACAGAGCCTGAACTATTGCATATTATGCGTTTTGCGCGCAGTGATTTTTCACGTTGGGATGCACAACAGCAGCTATTCATTAAGGCGATTAAATCTCAAATCACCGATGCAACGAATAGCGTATTAAGCAGCGAAATTATAAATGCGCTACGTGTACTTATAAACACCAAAGAGGGCGATTTAGCTTTAATTGCAGAGCTGTTTAAATTGCCGAGTTTTGACACGTTAGCTGCTGAATTTGATGTAATACCTGTAGATGACATTATTGAAATAACAGAAAAGTTTGAGCAACACATTGCTGATGAACTTGCTGATGAGCTGCTTAATTGTTACGAATCTCTTGAAGATGATGGCAGTATAAGTGCAAGCGCTGTTGCGAATCGTGCTTTAAAGCAAATATGTCTGCACTACCTTGCTAAAACACAAAAACCTGAGGCTGTAACCTTTATTAAGGAAGCTGCAAGCTCGACTAATATGACTAATGTACTTGGTGCCCTAAGCGCTGTGGTAAAAGCTTCACACCCTATTAGAGGTGAGCTTTTGAGTCATTTTGATAGTCAGTGGCGTCATGATGTTTTAGTCATGGATAAGTGGTTTGCACTGCAAGCTATGCAATCAGGCAGTACTGCTATAGATGATATTAAGGCACTTTACGAACACCCGTGTTTTGATTTTTCAAATCCTAACCGTGTACGTGCACTTGTAGGAAGTTTTAGCCACTTTAATACAGCACAATTTCATCGAGCAGATGCTCAAGGCTATGCGTTATTAGGTGATTTATTAATAAAACTTAATGCAATTAATCCACAAAATGCATCGCGTATGCTAACACCGTTTATGTCGTGGAAGCGTTACGATGATGTACGCTCACAAGCAATGAAACTGCAATTACAGCGCTTAGCCAATTTAGATGGCCTAAGTGCTGACTTGTATGAAAAGGTTGAAAAAGCGCTCGCATAAATGATTGAGTATTATTTTACCTTAAGATTGAGCTATAACGAGTGCATGGATTACTACCATGGCCGTTTTAGCTCTTTACAAGTTGTAGAGGATGGCGGTAAAACAATTCGTTTTGCTGCTACGCATTTGAGGCCCTTCATTTCGAGCTTGGGTGTACGTGGCCGTTTTAGACTCTTATTAACCCCCGAAAACAAGTTCATCCGCCTAGAGCGAGTGGCCTGACGCTCGGTTTTTATGTTATATATACATAAAAATATTGTATTTTTGTTAATTTCAATTTGTCCTATTGTTAAATTACGTGTATAAATTATCTGGTACGACGTCTTACCAATACGTAAGCGTTAACCAGAATAAGAAGTATATGACAGATTAGAGCGAGTATTTGTAATTTTACTGATTCGCTTCTATCGTTATGATTACACTAAAAACAATAACTTGATCACACAAAATGACCCGCGACAGGGGGGAACCAAAATGATAAGAAGATCGCTTTTTGTTAAAAATAGAATCGCTATAGGTTTAGCAGCCGCTAGTTTAGGTTTATCTGCAGCAAGTACTCAAGCTGTAACATTTGAAGCTGGAGGTTTTGATATTACCTTCGATTCAACCTTTTCATATGGGCAAAGTGTTCGTGTAGAAGACAGAGACTTTAACCTAATTGGCAAAAGTAATAACCCAGCATTTGATTGGACAGGATACAACCCAGCGCTAAGTAATACTATTTACTCATCACAAGATGTATGGGCACAACCGGGCTCTTACTCAAACAATGGTGATGCGGGTAATTTAAATTTTGATAGTGGTGACTCCTTCTCAAAACTATTGAAGGGCACACACGACCTTTCAATAAATAAAGATAACTACGGTTTGTTCACTCGCTTCATGTATTTTTATGACTTTGCGTTGATGGATGGCAATCATGCATATTCAAATCCTACATCAGGGCAGGGTGTTGATCCATGTGACGATAAAGACACCAAAGCACAAAGTTGTGCCGACATACGTTTATTAGATGCGTTTGTATGGGCCGATTTTGATTTAAATGATGGTAATAACCCTTTATCTGTCCGTTTAGGCCAGCAAGTAGTTAACTGGGGTGAAAGTACGCTTATATCTCATGGTATTAACGTAAACCCAGTTGATATAGATCGATTAAAAGCACCTGGCGCTGAGCTAAAGGAAGCATTTATACCAATCGGTATGCTTTGGGCATCGCTCGGAATTACTGAGAACATTACGCTTGAAGGTTTCTACCAATATCAATGGCAAGAAACACGTTTACCAGCAGCAGGTACATACTTTTCTACTAATGACTTTGCAGCAGAAAATGGTTATCAGCAGAATGTTCAATTAGGCTTTACGTCTAATCCTGATATTGATGTTGCTTTTTTAACGGATAGTTTAAATAACCTAACATCTGATTTTGCATTAGCAGCAGCTGCTCAAGGTATTGATCCTTCAAGTGCTGAAGGGAGTGCTTTATTAGCCCAAATGTATCTTGCTTACCCAACTAAGGTTGCGTTAAAAGGTAAAGGAGATAATGGTAAAAATGAACCTGAAGATGGCGGACAGTACGGTTTACGTTTAGGTATATTTTTACCTGAATTTAATGATACTGAAATTGCGTTATACCACGTGAACTACCATAGTCGTCGTCCACTTATATCTGGTCGTGTATCAAACTTTTCACAGGCAGCAATTGCTCAAGATTTAGCGATGATCATGACAACAGAAATTACGTCAGATAATGTTGCTGATTTAACGGCTTTCTCAAAAGCTGAAAACGACTACCCAGAAGATATTAAACTATATGGTTTAAGTTTTAACACAACTATTGGTGAAACAGCCTTTGCGGGTGAGTTTGCGTTTCGTCAAGATGAACCACTGCAAATTGATGACGTAGAGTTACTTTACACAGCTATGCCGGAGCAGTTAGCGCTTGCAGGTCTTCGTCCTGATTTTGCAGGTATTTCGCAAATGAGTTTTGGCGATGATATTAGTTCTGTTGGTGCGGGTGAAGTTGCTCAAGGCTATATTGAACGTGATACATCACAAATTCAATTCACGGCTACTCACTTATTTGGACCTTCATTAGGTGCTGATAGTTGGGCTGTAGTTGGTGAAGTGGGTGCAGTAAAAATTCATAACATGCCAGAATATGACGAAATGCGTTTAAATGTATCCGGTACTGGCCGTAGTGGCACAATTACAGGCCCAGGTACTACTGATTATTCAACATTGCAACTTGGTTTATCAAATGGCGCTGAAGAAAAATCATTCGCCACAGCATCTTCTTGGGGTTACCGCCTAATTGCTAAAGGTGATTATTTTAACCTTTACAAAGGTATTAACTTCTCTCCACGTTTTGTATTTTCTCATGACGTAAATGGTAATACACCAGATCCTATGTTCTTATTTATTGAAGATCGTAAATCTTTAGGTGCAACCATGAACTTTAACTACCAAAATGCGTGGTCACTTGATGTGAGCTATAACTCGTTTTGGGGCGGCGGCGATATTAATACTTTCTCGGATCGCGATTACGTTTCTTTTAACTTAAAATATTCTATTTAGGGGTAACATTATTATGATTAAAAAACCTACCCTCATCGCTACAGCTTTTTGTAGCTTGTTTGCAAGCAGCGCAGCTTTAGCTAAATTAAACGCTGATGAAGTTGCTCAATTAGGTCAAAATTTAACGCCAATGGGCGCAGAAAAAGCAGCTAATGCTGATGGCTCTATTCCAGAATGGAATAATGGCATTACAACAGCCCCAGCAGGTTATGAAGCTGGTATGCATCACCTTGACCCATTTACAGCTGATAAAGTGCTTTTCACTATTGATAAAAGTAATATTGAAAAGTACAAAGCTAATTTAAGTCCGGGTCAAATCGCTTTATTTGAAGCATATCCAGACACATTTAAAATGCCTGTGTATGAAACACGTCGTTCTGCGTCTTACCCTCAGTTTGTGTATGATGCGACTAAAAAGTTTGCACCGACTGCTGAATTAATCGAAGGCGGTAACGGTATTAAAAATACGGCGATTGGTATTCCTTTCCCTATTCCTAAAACGGGTTTAGAGGCAATTTGGAATCACTTATTACGTTACCGTGGCCAGTCTATTGAGCGTTTTGGTGGTCAAGCTGCACCGACTGCATCTGGTTCTTATAACTATGTTGGCTTTGATGAGCAGTTATTAGTTAAATACTCAGACCCTAGTGCAACACCAGCAGAGCTGCAAGACTCAAATATTTTGTTTAAGTTTAAACAAAGCGTTACAGAACCGGCTCGTTTAGCGGGTACTGCATTATTAGTTCATGAAACAATGGATCAAATATTAACGCCGCGTCAAGCATGGACTTATAACTCGGGACAACGTCGTGTTCGTCGTGCACCTAATGTTGCATATGATGCACCAGGCACAGCTGCAGATAGCCTGCGTACTACCGATGATTTTGATATGTTTAATGGCTCGCCAAATCGTTACAACTGGACACTAAAAGGCAAGCAAGAGTTATATATACCTTACAACAGCTATAAACTTCATAGTGATAAGCTAGAGTACGATGATATTTTAATGCCTGGCCATATTAACCCAGAACACACACGTTACGAAAAACACCGTGTTTGGGTTGTTGAAGCTAACTTAAAAGATGATACACGTCATATCTATAAAAAACGTGTGTTTTACATCGATGAAGATAGCTGGCAAGTACAGGTTACTGATATTTATGATAACCGCGACCAACTTTACCGTGTAGCAATGGCTTATGGCCTTAACTACTACGAAGTACCTACACAGTGGAGTACGCTTGAGGTTTATCATGATTTGAATTCTCGTCGTTATTTAGCAATTGGTTTAGATAACCAAGAAAAAATGTACGATTTTTCACAGTCATTTAACGATAACGAATTTACTTCAAGCGCTTTACGTCGCGCAGGTAGATAGTATTAAACTAGGCATTTAACAATTTGTTAAGTGCCTTTTCCTTTCTCATCGCGTTTGTCTTACAGCGCGCAACGCTTTCCCCAGTAAAAAGACAAACAACTCTCTCGTACAAGGCGATTAAAATTTATGAAGTATTTGGTATATGCCAGCCTGATAATAAGCGGTGCGAGTGTTGCACAAGAAGCCCCTAACAATGCAATCAGTGCAACAAATGCAGCTAAAACCTTACTCACCGACATAACCAACACAGGCAATAGTCTAATTGCAGTAGGTAAACACGGTACTGTTATTAAAAGTATCTCGGGTGATAAATGGCAACAAGCTGAGCTAGTCCCAACTCAAGTGCTATTAACTGCCGTTGATTTTAGTAATGAAAATAATGGATGGGCGTGTGGCCACGATGCAACAATAATAAATACTACTGACGGTGGTATTAATTGGCAACTACAACAAGCACAACCAAAATTAGACAAACCATGTTTAGATATTCTATTTGAAGATGATTTAAAAGGTTTTGCAGTGGGCGCATATGGCATGTTTTATCAAACCACCGATGGTGGTAAACATTGGCAAAAACGCTTTTTAGATTCGCTATTATTTAGTGATGATCGTGATTACTTGAACGATTTAAAAGAAAATGACCCCGAAGGATACGAAGCCGAAACTGCTTCAATTTTACCGCACTTTAATCGAATCGAAAAAACAGATAATGGTTTAATGCTGGTTGGTGAGATGGGCTTGATGGCCAGAAGCATTGATGATGGTCAAACTTGGCAAAGGATAGAAGAAATTTATCCTGGTTCATTCTTTGCAGTTGCATCAGATAGCACACAAGAAATTGTGGCAGGGCTTCGAGGTAATGTTTTTGCAAAGCAAAATGGTGAACAGCAGTGGCAGCATTTCGAAAATGTTAAAACAGCGACGATCAACAACATCATTAATTATAATAACAAACAATGGCTTATGCTTGCCAACAGTGGCGTTATTTTTCATCTTCAAGATGGGTTACTCACCCACGAGCAGCTTGCTGACGGTAAAGCGATTCTTGATGGTGTAATTTTAGATAACAGGCTGATCATGGCTACAGAAGATGGCATTAAAGTGAAGGAGTTAACCCCTTAATGCATAAACTACTCGATTTTATTGAAAAGGCGATTTTTAGACATCGCTTAATTATGCTTATAAGTTTTGCACTTATAACCTGTTTACTTGTATTCAAAGCGACTCAAATTCAATTAGATGCATCGTTTAATAAAAATATCCCGTTAAACCACGATTATATGAAAGTGTATACCAAGCATGAAAAGCAGTTTGGTGGTGCAAACAGTATTTTGATTTCAGTGTGTGATGACAGTGGTGATATATTTAATCCAGAGTTCTTTACTCAATTAAAAGCGGTTCACGATCAGCTTTATTTCATTCCTGGCGTAAATCGTCCATTAGTTAACTCAATATTTTCACCCAGTGCTCGTTTTGTTGAAGTAGTGGAGGATGGCTTTGCCGGTGGCCCAATTATTCCTGCTAACTTTAAAGCAGATAAGCGTGGTTTAGGTGTAGTAAAGGAAAACATTGAAAAAGCAAAAGTTGTAGGACGTATGATTGCCAGCGATTATTCGTGTGCAATGGTAACTGCTCAACTTTTAGAAACTGATCCTCAAACACAACAAAAATTAGACACATTAGCTTTTGCGCAAAAGCTAGAAAGTGATTTAAGAGAGCCTTTAAGTACGGACAAAGTGAGTATTCATATTATTGGCTTTGCAAAAATGGCTGGTGATATAGCTGAAGGTGCAAAAGGGGTGGTTGTATTTTTTGCCATTGCTATCGCTTTTACCTTTATTATGGTCTGGCTATTTTGTGGCAGTTTAAAGCTGACTATTTTGCCTATCGCATGTTCCATTATTGCTGTTATTTGGCAATTAGGCCTGCTTTCAAGTTTAGGTTTTGGCCTTGATCCTATGTCTATTTTGGTACCGTTTTTAGTATTTGCTATTGGTGTAAGCCATGGTGTGCAGATGATAAATGCGATTGGTAAAAAAGTAGGTGAAGGTAAAACAACACGTATTTGTTGTCAGTCAAGTTTTAGGGCTTTATTAGTGCCAGGCGGTATTGCACTGCTTTCAGACACCGTAGGCTTCTTAACATTACTTACCATCGATATTGGTATTATCCGTGAACTTGCCATTACAGCGAGTTTAGGTGTAGCAGTAATTATATTTACTAATTTAATCTTATTGCCAGTTTGGGCTTCGTACATGAACTTTGAAAACAGTGTACATATTCAATCTGGTGATGCAGCAAAACCAAACATGCTTGATAAAATCCGCGACTTACTTGTTAAAGCGACTGATCCTAAAGTAGCTAAAATGATTATTGGTTTTACCCTTGTTCTATTTGCTTTAGGTTACTGGCAAGCAGATAAAATGCGTATAGGTGACTTACATGCAGGCGCGCCATCACTGCATCAAGATGCCCGTTATAATCAAGACACGTTTTTAATATCAGACAAGTACACTATCTCGTCTGATATCTTAAAGGTAATTGTAGAAGCGTATCCTGCAGCATGTACTGAGCATGATGTTATGGAGCGTATAAGCCGTTTTCAATACAAAGTAGAGAATGTAGCAGGTGTGCAGTCTGCTGTAAGTTTGAGCTCTGTAGCTCAATCGGTTAACGCAGGCTACAACGAAGGCAATTTGAAATGGCAAAGCTTGCCACGAAATTCAGCAAGTTTAGTGCAGTCAACGTCTCGAGTTGAAACTAGTACAGGTTTACTTAACGGTGATTGTTCAGTTATGCCAGTGATTATATTTTTAGATGATCATAAAGCACAAACTATCGATACTGTAATTAAGAGTGTTAAGCAATTTGCGCAAGAAGAGGGCACTGATAAATTAGCATTTAAGTTAGCGTCAGGACCTGTTGGTGTAATGGCAGCCACTAATGAATCAGTTGCAGAAGCGCAAATACCAATGATGCTTTATGTTTATGGTGCCGTTATCATTTTATGTTTAATGAGCTTTAGAAGCGTAAAAGCAACGATTGCAGTGGTATTGCCGCTTTATATCGTATCAACACTTGCACAAGCACTTATGGTGCAATTAGAAATAGGCTTAACCGTTTCTACTTTGCCAGTTATTGCTCTAGGAGTGGGTATTGGGGTCGATTACGGCATTTATATACTGTCGTCGATGATGGGGCAGCTTAAGCAAAATGTACCATTAAGTGTTGCTTATCGAAATGCGCTTGTTGAACGTGGAAGTGCGGTTCTATTTACCGGTATTACACTTGCGATTGGTGTGAGTACGTGGATATTCTCAGATCTTAAATTCCAAGTTGATATGGGTATACTGTTAACCTTCATGTTTTTAGTAAATATGTTAGGTGCAGTGTTGTTATTACCTGCTATTGGTAGCCTTCTCTGGACTGACCAGAAAAAATAATGTGAATAATTTTGCTCCTAAATGGCCTGTAAAGGCCATTTATATCTACAATTTGTGAATAGATGACCAAATAGCTGAAATGCTTAAAATGTTTTCATCGAAAAGGCTGTTTATTAGCTGTAAAAGGGTTAGAATTTAATTGACTCCACGCTAATGAATAGCTGTACAAATTCCTGCTCCTGAGCAGTAATAGATTAAGGAACATACAATGACACAAAATGAAGGCCAAGCCTCGGTTATCCTAGATAATGTCTGTAAGCTGATCCAGAAAAAAGTTCGCGCTGATAATGTGTTACTCGTTGAGAAATTCGCCAAAGCCTTGTACAGCAATATGTCTAAAGAGGATTTGGCAAACCGCAACGATAGTGACCTATATGGCGCAGCATTAAGCCTTTGGAACTCGCTAGAAAAAAATACTACCGACGACGCTGTTATCCGCGTTTTCAACCCCGAAGTGGCAAAAGATGGCTGGCAGTCATCACATACAATCGTAGAGATTATTACTAAAGACATGCCGTTTTTAGTTGATTCTGTTCGTATGGCCATGACTCGTGAAAATATCGCCTCTCACTTATTACTTCACTGCCCATTAAAAATTAAGCGCGATGAAAACGCTAAAATTTCTGGATTATCAAACTTAAAAGCAGAGCAAGAATCCTCATCTACTAAAACAGTATTTTTTATTGAAATTGACCGTCAAACAGATTCTTCTGTGATTGAGTCTTTCAAGAAAGAGTTAGAGTCGGTTCTTGTTGATGTGTCAGTTGCTGTTGATGATTGGCAGCCAATTCGTAAAAAATTGATTGCAGTAACCAAAGAGTTACCTAAACGTCATCATAATAAAACGACAGAAGAAGTTTCAGAAACAACTGAGTTTTTAGATTGGTTAGCGAAAGATAACTTTACCCTAATGGGTTACCGTGAATATGAGCTAAGCCCAGTTCAAGGTGATTACCAATTAAAAGGTAAAATGGAATCAAGCCTTGGCTTGATGAAAAACTCTACTGAAGAACACACACGATTATTATCAGAATTACCAGAAGTTGCTCGCCAAGAAGCACGCAGCAGCAACCTACTGATCTTGACAAAAACTAACTCTGTTTCTCGCGTTCACCGTCCAGCCTATATTGATTACGTAGGCATTAAGCGTTTTGACGATGAAGGCAATGTAATTGGTGAAGACCGCTTTATTGGTTTGTTCTCATCAAGCTTTTACAATAATAGTGCTACTGATGTGCCTGTTTTAAAAAGAAAAATTAACCGCATTATGGAAATGTGTGATTTTGCTAAAGGTACACACGCTTACAAAGCTGTTTTAAATATTTTAGAAACCTACCCACGTGATGAGCTAGTTCAAGCGCGCGAAAGTGAGCTACTTGAAGTTGCTATGGGTGTTTTACAAGTACAAGAGCGCGATATGTGTCGCTTGTTTGTACGTAAAGATGCGTATGGTCGCTTTTTATCTTGCATGGTTTATGTTCCTCGCGAACGCTATAACACGGCTCTTCGTCGTGAAACGCAAGATATATTAGCTAATGCATTTAATTCTGACGATAAAGTCGAATTTACTACTTATTTCTCTGAGTCAACACTGGCGCGTACTCATTACACCGTTCGTGTGACCGACAACAAGATCGAATATAACGTGAAAGACATCGAAAACAATTTAGTAGAAGCTGCACGTACGTGGGAAGATAAACTTCAATCTGCACTTTTAGAGTCTGCGGGTGAAGCACGTGGTAACGATTTAAATCGTAAATACTGTAATGCGTTTGCACGCTCATACAAAGACGAGGTGCTTCCAAGTGCTGCGGTTGTTGATATCGAAAAGTTAGAACTACTTAGCGATGAAAACAAGCTAGAAATGCTGTTCTACCGTCCTCAAGAAGAAGCAAACAGTAATATTGTACGATTGAGCTTATTCCATAAAGATGAGCCAATTCACTTATCTGATGTTATGCCAATGCTTGAAAACTTTGGTCTGCGCGTTGTTGGTGAAACACCATATTCAGTTAAAACTAGCGATGGTCGTATTAACTGGATCATGGACTTCTCGATGCTTATTGACAGCAAAGGGATGGCAGACTTTGATAAAATTTCAGCACGTTTTCGCGCTGCATTAACAAATGTGTGGGGCAACCGCCTTGAAAATGATGGTTTTAACCGTTTAGTGTTAATGGGTGGCTTAACTGGCCGCGAAGCCTCTATTTTACGTGCTTACGCTAAGTATATGCGTCAAATTGGTGTAACGTTCTCACAAAGTTACATTGAAAGCACATTTGCAAATTATCCAAACATTGCAGCGCAAATTGTTAATTTATTTGCTAAAAAGTTCTCAATTAAGAGCCCAGCAAGTGCTAAAACACTTGAAAAGTTAAGTACGCAAATTTACTTAGAACTTGAAAATGTAGCAAACCTTGATGATGACCGCATTATACGTTTATATGTAGATATGATTGTTGCGACGCTACGTACTAACTATTTCCAAAAAGATGATGCAGGTCAGTTTAAGTCTTATGTCTCGTTTAAAATACAGCCTAGCTTAATTCCTGATGTACCGCTTCCTCTTCCTGCGTTTGAGATTTTTGTATACTCTCCGCGCGTTGAAGGTGTGCATTTACGTTACGGTAAAGTAGCGCGTGGTGGTCTGCGTTGGTCTGACCGTCGTGAAGATTTCCGTACTGAAGTACTTGGCTTAGTTAAAGCTCAACAAGTTAAAAATACAGTAATAGTACCTGTTGGTTCTAAAGGTGGTTTTGTATGTAAACAATTACCTAGTGAGCGCGAAGCGTTTATAAAAGAAGGCCAAGAGTGTTACAAAATTTTTATCCGTGGTCTTCTAGATATTACAGATAACATAGAGCGCGGTGAAGTAGTGCCAGCTCGCGATGTTGTTCGCCACGATGAAGATGATGCTTACTTAGTTGTTGCAGCCGACAAAGGTACAGCTACTTTCTCTGATATCGCAAACGGCATAGCTAATGAATACAATTTCTGGCTAGGCGATGCATTCGCATCAGGTGGCTCGGTTGGTTACGATCATAAGAAAATGGGTATTACAGCTAAAGGCGCATGGGAGTCAGTTAAACGACATTTCCGTGAAATGGATATCGATTGTCAAACGACTGACTTTACAGTGGTAGCTATAGGCGATATGGCTGGTGATGTATTTGGTAATGGTATGTTGTTATCTAAGCATATTCGTTTACAAGTTGCCTTTAACCATATGCACATTTTTGTTGATCCTAACCCAGATGCTGCTACTTCTTACCCAGAGCGCGAACGTTTATTTAATATGCCGCGTTCATCTTGGGAAGATTACAACAAAGAGTTAATTTCTGCCGGTGGTGGTGTTTTCTCTCGTGCTGCTAAATCAATTACGCTCAGCCCAGAAATGAAAAAAATGTTGGGTACTAAAAAAGCAAGTATGACCCCAAATGAGTTAATGAAAGCTTCATTGATGATGGAGTTCGATTTACTGTGGAATGGCGGTATTGGTACATACATTAAAAACTCTAAAGAAACTGATGCAGATGTAGGGGATCGTGCAAACGATGCACTACGTATCAATGGTAGAGATTTAGGCGCTAAAATAATTGGTGAGGGCGGTAACTTAGGTGCAACTCAATTAGGTCGTGTTGAATTTGCAGCTAAGGGTGGTCGTGTTAATACTGACTTTATTGATAACGTAGGGGGCGTTGCCTGTTCAGATAACGAAGTTAACATTAAGATTTTACTTAATGGCTTGGTTGCTGAAGGCGACTTAACACGTAAACAACGTGATGAGCTACTTTATTCAATGACAGATGAAGTATCTGAATTAGTATTAAAAGACTGTTACCGACAAACACATACTATTTCAATTACGCAGTCTAAAGGTACTTCCACGCTTAAAGAAAAGATTCGCTTTATTCATGCACTTGAAAAAGATGGCAAGTTAAACCGTGCTATTGAGTTCATTCCAAGTGATGAAGAATTGGCAGAACGTGCAGCAGCAGGTAAAGACTTAACTCGCCCTGAGCTTTCAGTGCTAGTTTCGTACGCAAAAATGGTATTAAAAGAGTCTTTAGTAAGTGATGAAATTACTGAAAACCCTTACTATCGTCAATTGCTTGTGAAGTCATTCCCACGTCCTCTACGTGAGAAGTTTAACGATGCGATGAACAACCATCCACTTCGTAAAGAAATTATTGCAACTAAACTTGCTAACAGTATCGTTAATGATATGGGTTTAAACTTCATGGTACGTATGCATGAAGAAACCGGTGCCAACGAAGCTGAAATTGCAATGTGTTACTCAATTGCTAGCGAAATATTTGAAATGCGCGATACATGGTCTTCTATCAGCGCACTGGATAATAAAATACCAGCAGCGGTACAAACTGAAATGCTTTACCAACTTCGTCGTACTGTTCGCCGTACTACGCGTTGGTTCTTACGTCATCGTAATAAGTCACAAACGATTGAACAAGGAATTGAATTCTTTGCGCCAACGTTTAAAGATTTAAGCGATAATTTAAATACATACATGATTGAAAAAGAAAATGACCGTATTGTAATTGAAGCTAATAAGTTAATTGATGCCGGCGTTCCTGCAGATATAGCTAAGCGTATTGTTTCGTTATCAAGCTTATTCTCTGTGATGGATTTAGCTGAGGTTGCTAATAATTCAGGTAAGAGTATTTCGATGGTATCGAATACTTACTTTAAACTAGGCGCGAGAATGGGTCTGCATTGGTTCTTAGAGCAAATAACTAAGCAACCAGTAGCAAATCATTGGCAAGCACTTGCTCGTTCATCTTACCGTGAAGAGCTTGATTGGCAGCAACGTACGTTATCTGAAGTGGTGCTAAATAGCTTTGAAGGTGACGAGAGCGATGTTGATAGCCAAATAGATGAGTGGATGGATAGCCAAGATTTATTACTTCAGCGTTGGAAACAAATGTTGGCTGAGTTTAAAACATCACAAAGCCATGACTTTGCTAAGTTCTCAGTTGCACTTCGTGAACTTATGTTATTAAGTCACAACTGTGATACATCAGGAAAATAATTTAGCTTTAATCAGTTATTTGTTTACTAAATAAATAACTGATTGTTAAAATTGTTATACAATACCTCAGCCTTGTCTGAGGTATTTTTTTGTCTGAAATTTAAAAAGAGGATTATATTGATGTTTTATGATTTAGCTCGCCGTTTTATGTTTACCCGTGATGCGGAGTGGGCGCATGAGTTTGCACTTAATAATCTTCGTCGTTTTGCTAATACGCCTCTAAATATAGCTTGGTCACAAAGTGTTTCAGATAAACCCGTAAACTTTTTAGGTCTTGAATTTAAAAACCCAGTAGGGCTTGCCGCTGGCCTGGATAAAAATGCAGAATGTATAGATGCATTTAGCCAAATGGGATTTGGTTTTATTGAAGTTGGAACGGTTACACCGCGTCCTCAAGTTGGTAATGATAAGCCACGTATTTTTAGACTTCCAGAGTCAAACGCAATTATTAACCGTATGGGTTTTAATAATAAAGGTGTTGATAATTTAGTCGAAAATGTAAAAGCAGCAAAGTACAGTGGCATACTCGGTATCAATATTGGTAAAAATAAAGATACGCCTAACGAGCAAGGTAAAGATGACTATATTCATTGTATGCGTAAAGTATTTGAGCATGCCTCATACATTACGGTAAATATTTCATCACCAAATACCCCAGGGCTTCGTGATTTACAATATGGTGCTGCACTTGACGATTTATTGCAAAGTCTTAAAAATGAACAGTTAGATTTAATTGCAAAGCATAATAAGCAAGTGCCTATGCTTGTAAAAATTGCACCGGATCTCGATCAAATACAAATAGAACAAGTAAGTGAGTCACTTTTAAATAATAAAATTGATGGTGTAATTGCCACAAACACAACGCTTGAACGAGCCGCAGTCATGGGGCAGCAATATGCACAAGAGGCGGGCGGTTTATCAGGTCACCCTGTTAGAATGCGCTCTACAGAGGTAGTAAGTGAACTAAAACGCTTAACACAAGGTAAGCTACCAATCATCGGAGTCGGCGGTATTGATGATGCTACATCTGCAAAAGAAAAGTTAGATGCAGGCGCAAATTTAGTTCAGGTTTATACTGGGTTCATCTACAAAGGTCCACAATTGGTAAAGTCGATCGTTAACGGCTTATAAGGATCAGTTATCTAAGCTTTTGATCGTTAGCTAAATGTTCTAAGCAAACATTTTAAAAGTGGTCAAAAGCGGTTATACTCTGAGCAATAATTATTCAATACACCCAAGGAGGAGTAAATGTTACAAGCATCAAAGCAATGGCAGTGGATTACTTGTCCTGATAAAAATCGTTTGTTACTTGATTTAAATGACGACATGCAATTATGCACGCCTTATAAGTTAAGACAGCTCACCGATTCTGTTTTTAAAAATCCACGTTTTAGTCTCGAAGATGCTGCATTTTACGAACAAGTTTATAATTATCTGGATGGATTTGAATTGTGGTCTGCGGCTCAAATTTGTCAAATATCATTAAATGCAACTGCTGTTAAGTATCACTTAAAACCCGTTTTAGCAAAAAGTTGGTTTTTTGAAGAATACACAGGGACAGAGCCAAGCGTAGAGGCAATAGTAAAATTAACATCTAAAGCGCAGTCAGGTGATTTTTTAATTGTAGAGCATTGTCCTGATGCATCTATTTGTTTGAATTTAAGTGAAACCTTTAAATTAGACGAAAACTTATCTTTAGCGCAATTTGAAGTAATCCGTATTTTGAATAATCGAGTACACCCCATTCTAAATCAGCAATATCAAAGTCAAACCGCCTAACCAAATTTAAGCCTTAAGCGTGTCTTTATGGCGTGTTTGTCGCCCAACCTATGTTATAATCCTGCGCAATTAGCTATTAAGGGTTATTACTTTGCAATTTATCGCACTTACTTCTATCGGAATCGAAAATTTATTGGTTGATGAACTAACAGAACTTGGCGCAACCGTGTCTAAGCAAACTGTTGGTTCTGTTCGTTTTGAGGCTGACTCATTACTTGCGCAAAAGGTTTGTTTATCAACTCGTTTTGCAACGCGTGTGCTTATGCTTATTGAAGAAAAAGAAGGCGTAGATGACAAAAATAGCCTGTATAATTTTGCGCGCTCGCAACCTTGGCAAGAATGGTTTGGACCTACGCAAACATTCGCTGTCGACTTCAACGGTACCAATGACTCATTAAAAAACACGCAATTTTCGGGGCTTGTAATCAAAGATGCGATTGTTGACTATTTTAATGATTTATACGAGCAACGTCCTAACGTTGATAAGCAAGATGCTAACGTGCGCGTAGTTGCACGATTAAATCGTTACGGCGTATCGATGTATATTGACTATTCAGGTCCTCGTTTGTCAGAACGTGGTTACCGCCAAGGCCAAGGTAAAGCGCCAATTAAAGAGCACTTAGCTGCTGCATTAATTAAGCGAAGTGGCTGGCTTGAAAATGTAAAACAGCCTTTATTCGATCCATGTTGTGGTGCGGGTACTATTTTGATAGAAGCTGCCGGTATGGCGCGAAACGAAGCGCCAGGATTATTCCGTGAAGGTTTTGCTTTTGAGCGTTTACCCAGTTTTAGAGCCGCTAAGTTTAAAGAGCTTAAAGAAGAGTTACTCGCTAATATTACTGATCCTAAATTGTGGTTAATTGGCCACGATTACGATGAGCAAGTATTAAGTAAAGCAATTGATAATGCTAAACGAGCCGAGCTTGACGACGTGATTAAGTTTAAGCAAAGTGATGCAACTAAACTTACAGCTGTTGCAAAATTACCGGGTGTTGTAATTTCAAACTTACCTTATGGTGAGCGTATTGGCTCTATGGCTGAGCTTGTTGATTTACACCGTAATTTAGGCGTTGGCTTTAAAAAGCACTTCAATCACTGGAAACTTGCCTTATTGGGTATGGACGAGAGCTTATTTAAACTTTTAAAACTTGTGCGCCTCAAGCGTTATAAATTTAAAAATGGCCCGCTTGATGTAGAACTTAACTTATATCAATTAGATGACAAGCAAGTAAGTTTGACCACAGATGACAAAAAAGCACTCAATTTTGAAGGCTCAACGTCATTCGCAAATAGATTGAAAAAAAATAAGCAAGGCTTAAAAAACTGGCTTAAACAAAATAAAATAGATGCTTATCGCGTCTATGAAGCAGATATCCCTGAATACAATGTTGCTGTAGATATTTATGGTGACTCTGCTGTAATTTTTGAATATGCAGCGCCTAAAGAAATTGATGAAAAAACATCAGAAAAACGCCTGCAAGACGTAATAAGTTTAACGGCTCAACAGCTTGAGATTTCACCTGAAAACATTGCTGTAAAAGTACGTAAAAAGCAGAAGGGCGAAGATCAATACACCGCTATGTCTAAACAAAACCGTACTATGGTTGTTGAAGAGTTTGGTGCTAAGTTCAAAGTTAATTTATTTGACTACTTAGACACAGGCTTGTTTTTAGACCATCGCTTAATGCGCCGTTATATTCAAGAAAATGCTAAAGATAAACGTTTCTTAAACCTTTTTGCATACACAGGTACAGCTTCTGTACATGCTGCTCTTGGTGGTGCCAAAGCCATTACTACAGTCGATTTATCAAAGACCTACTTAAAATGGGGCCAAGATAACTTTGATTTAAATGGTATTAGTAATACACGATACCGTTTTGAACAAGCAGATTGTTTAAAATGGTTAGAGCACGCAACGGCGCAATATGATTTGATATTTTTAGATCCACCAACGTTTTCAAACTCAAAACGTATGAAAGACGCGTTTGATGTACAGAGCGATCACATTAAATTATTAACGTGGGTTAAAAAGATTTTAAGCCCATCAGGTACCTTAATTTTCTCTAATAACAAACGTGGCTTTGTGATAGATGAAGTTGGTCTGATTGGTTTAGGTTTAAAAGCCATTAATATTTCAGATAAAACGTTATCACCAGACTTTAAACGTAATAAAAAAATCCATAATAGCTGGTTAATCACACATGGCTAAATGGGTTTTATACCACACTGATGGTTGCCACTTGTGCGAGCAAGCTGAGCAACTTATCACTGAGGTACTTAGTAATACGAGTGAGTTATTACTAATCGATATTATGACTGATGAGCAGCTTATAGCTGAGTATCAAATTACTATTCCTGTATTAAAAAGTGAAAAAGGCGAGCAATTATTTTGGCCTTTTACTTTACACACTGTGCGCGAATTTTTAGCACAAGCAGAATAAGAGCAAATAAGAACTATGGATTTAATTAGAATTTTAAAAGCACAACTTGCTTTTGGTACGCATGCTTTGCTTAACAAAGCAGATGCCGTTATAGAAAGTGGCGAAAGAGTGTGTGTTGTTGGTCGAAATGGCGCGGGTAAGTCAACTCTATTAAAAGTGCTTGATGGCGAAGTTGTATTAGATGATGGTGAAATAAATCAGCTAGGCGGGATTAGAATTTCTCGTTTAGAACAAGATCCACCAAAAGGCGCAAATGGCACTGTATTTGATTACGTTGCGCAAGGTATGCCTGAGATTGCAAACTTACTAATTGATTTTCATCATGTAAGTAATGAGTTGCAAACAGTGTGTACTGATAAGTTATTAAACAAGCTTGAACGTTTATCAAATCAATTAGAAGCGGCTGATGGCTGGCGCTTTGATAGCCGAATTCAATTAGTGCTAACACAATTAGAATTAACGCCAGAAGCTAAACTTGAGTCTCTTTCTGGTGGTTGGTTACGTAAAGTAGCACTTGCACGTGCACTTGTTAGTGAGCCTGATTTATTATTACTTGATGAGCCAACAAACCATTTAGACATGGCAAGCGTCATGTGGCTTGAGCAATTTTTAAAAGAGTTTAAGGGCGGAATCGTATTTATATCGCATGACCGTGCGTTTATTCGCGCTGTTGCTACGCGTATTTTAGATTTAGACCGTGGTAAGCTTATTTCGTACCCTGGTGATTACGCTACGTACTTAGAGCAAAAAGCCCATGATTTAAAAGTTGAAGAAAGCCAAAATGCATTGTTCGATAAGCGTTTAGCCGAAGAAGAAACATGGATCCGCCAAGGTGTTAAAGCGCGTAGAACGCGTAACGAAGGACGTGTTAGAGAGTTAAAACAGCTTCGTACAGAGCGTAAGCAACGTGTTGACCAAGTTGGTAAAACTGATTTCAATATTGAAACAGCAGATCGCTCTGGTAAGTTAGTATTTGAAGCTAAGAATCTTTGTCATGCATTTAAAGACAAAGTTATTGCTGATGATTTTTCTACACTGGTAATGCGCGGTGACAGAATCGGTCTAGTAGGCCCAAATGGTATTGGTAAAACAACCCTATTAAAGCTAATGTTTGGTGATTTAGAACCAGATAGCGGCATAACTAAGCAAGGTGTTAATTTAGAGTTTGCTTACTTTGACCAATATCGTGAAAAGCTTGATGAAGAAGCAACAGTTCAAGATAACGTTGCCGAAGGTAAACAAGAAGTGATGATGGGCGGTCGTTCACGTCATGTTTTAGGTTATTTACAAGACTTTTTATTCCCGCCAGCACGTGCTCGAACCCCAGTTAAAGCACTCTCTGGTGGTGAAAAAAACAGATTACTATTAGCTAAATTGTTTTTAAAACCGTCTAATATCCTTGTTCTCGATGAGCCAACAAATGACTTAGACATTGAAACGTTAGAGTTACTAGAGGACATCATTAATCAATACCAAGGTACAGTGCTGATTGTAAGCCATGACCGTGAATTTATTGATAATACATGTTCAAGTGTATGGGCGTTTGAAGGTAACGGTAAAGTTACAGATATTGTAGGTGGCTATAGCGACTATGAGGCTTACGTTAACTATTTAGCTGAACAAGAAAAAAAAACGCAGCAGCAACCAGTAAAAAAAGTTGAAAAAGTAGTTGCCCCAGTTGCTAAACCTGCAGCTAAAACAAATAAACTCTCTTACAAATTAAAACTTGAATTAGAGCAACTACCGAATAAAATGGAAAAACTAGAAGCTGAAATTGAAGCTCAACAAGCTGTAGTTAGTGACTCAGACTTTTTTAAACAAGAGAGTGATGTAACAACTAAAGCATTGAACCATTTGGCACAACTTGAGTCTGACCTTGAAGCTGCACTTGAGCGCTGGGAAGAACTTGAAGAATTACAGAATCAGTAGTAAGGACTAAAATGAAATATAAATTACTCGCTGCCACTATTTTAGCGACATTAAGCACTTCAGCAACAAGTGCTACGTACCAGTTAAGTGAATTAGGGACTCTTGAAGACGCTAAATATTCTTATGTAACAGATGTAAGCGAAAGCGGGCATATTATTGGTTTCGCAAATGGTTTATACAATTTACCTATTGATATCAGCTATATAGATTTTACTGAAAATATTATTGAAAATAGCTACGATAATACAGAGGCTGCATTTGATTTAAGTGATAAAGAGATTACCTTTACACTTGATGACATTGAAAATAATGATGCAGTACTTACTAATTCTGATGCACATACTTTCATGGTTAGTTTTTTATCTTCAATTTCTACAAATTTTGAATATCAAAAATTAAGCTCATTAGTTGGCATAAAGTACAATGACACACAAGTAACAGAGCAACCGTTATTTGATGTTGCATCTGTTGATTATGATGGCTTAACGCGTTCAACTATTAACCTTTTTAATGCTGTAAGTGAAGACGGCGTTACTGTTGGTTGGGGCGGTGCTCCTTACGATAAAGTGTCTTTTACACCTGATGGTGAAGATGATGCAGAAACGTGGTTCACACATGAGTTTATAGAACGTGGGATTGTAATAAGTGCTGATGGCAGTATAAGTGTTGAGTTAGAGCCTGAGTTTAATGAATATGGCGGCACAAGCCGGGCTAACGATATAGTCAAAACAAATAGTGGTTACACTGTTGTAGGTAATATCTCTACAAGTATTCCTGATGACAGACAAGATAATATTGATGATAACTGTGATAATGAAGACGAACCAACGTCAGTGTGTATCAACTTATTAAATTCTAATATTTCACGAGGCTTATTTAATAAGCGTGCTGTTAAATGGGAACTTGATGAATCGTTAAATATTATTTCTGTTGAAGAGCTTGGTATGGCACTTACACCTGATGAAGGTGAAACGGAAGATGACGCATTTACGAGTACTGCTTTAGCAGTGAACAACAACGGTACAATTGTAGGTTCATCAAATACGCGTTATTACAAAAATGATGATACGATTCTTACAATGCCAGTCTATTTTAAAGACGGTGCAGTCACTGACTTTATTAATCAAGAAGACGATTGGCAGGCTGGTAAATCAATCGCTATTAATGATAATGATGTAATTACAGGTTATGCGACAAAGCGTATTGAAGGCACTCTTCGTAATAAATTCTTCTATCATGACATCGAAACAGGTAATACAGTTTTTCCAACTGATTATTTTTCAAGTTCAAGTTCTTATGGCAACGATATAAATAATCAAGGATATATTGTAGGCGAAGGGGAAGTGGGTGTATCTGATAGTTCACGACTCAAAGAAGCCTTTATTTACAAAATTGGTGAAGATAAAATCACTAATTTGAATGATTTACTGCCTTGTTATGACACTGATGGCGAAACTGACTACGCTTACTCAATGGTTGAAGCAACAGCTATCAATGAAAATAATGAAATATTTGGTACTGCGACTAAGACAGTTGAAAAACTTGATTCTTTAGGCGGTGTTGTAACTGATATCAATGGTGAAATTGAATACGAAAGTATTGCAGTTGCGGTTAAGTTAACGCCAATTGCAAATGGTGAAGTAGAAAACTGTGCTCCAGTAGAAGCAGAAGTGTATGAGCGTAACTCTGCTAGCTTTCCTTGGTATACATTATTGCTATTACCATTAGTTGGCTTAAGACGTATATTTCGCTTTTAAAGTTTAATAATATTGATTATAAAAAAACCAACTTAATAAAGTTGGTTTTTTTTCGTCTATAATATTTTATAAGATTAGGATTGCCATGAATCTTATAATTATTATTTAGCTTTAACGCTACTAATTATTTCGCGATAACCATGCCTTTTTAACAGAACGGCGCCAAATAATATCAATACCAAAATAGCCGATAATTGATGCAATAGAAGCACATACTAACGAACCTAGTAAAAATGCAGGACCAATAGTTTCTATGCTCTCAAGAAACCAAGACCAACTAGCTTCAAATACAAAGTGTTGCTCAGGCTGATTAAGTATTAATGTACCCACTAAGTATGAGCCATAAAAAATAGGTGGCATAGTTAGAGGGTTTGTAAGCCATACTAATGCTACTGAGATAGGTAAATTAACTCTAAATAATATAGCGCCGGCTGCTGCTAAAACCATTTGAAAAGGAACAGGGATGAAAGCAAAAAATAACCCGACTGCAAATGCACCTCGAGCAGAACGTCTATTTAAATGCCAAAGATTTGCATCTTGTAAAAGGCGTCCAAATATTCTTAGTGATTTATGATGTCTAATTTTATTTGGATCAGGTAAAAATCTTTGGATCGTTTTTTTAGCCATTTAAAGCAACCATTTACATCAGTGTGGATAAGTCTTGGGTTTGTAATTGGCTGTATAGCAACCGTATTTTATTATCAAACTCTCGAATTTACAGTATTCACAATTTTCATTGTTATAGTGAGCGCTTATTTTAAGCCGTTTTTAAATGTATTGTTAGGCTTTATTTGTGCAATTTGCTTCGTTGGTCTGCATTTTTACGTTTTTTATAGTTTTGAAATACCAAAACCGGATGAAAAGTATGCACTTGATTCTACATTAATTGTTGAAGAGGTTATTTCTGACAAAAAACCTCAATATATTAAAGTTAAAATAGTGGCATTAGAAGGGAGTGATTTTTCGGATTTTAGAGCACCCAAAGCAATGCTCAGTGTTAATTCTGCACAGCCTTTAATAGTAGGTGATGAATTTTCTGCTTTAATTCATTTAAAACATTTTCGTAGTAATAAAAATTTTAATGTATTTGATAATGAACGTTATGCTTTTATAAGTAGAATATTATTTAAAGGTAAAGTGCTTAATAAAAATCTTAATATTATAAATAGCGACAAACAAAGCATAATTTTAGATTATCAGCACTTCCTTAAAAACACTTATACGGATACAAAATTACAGTGGCTCTATTATGCATTGCTTAGCGGTGAAAAATCTTTGATGAGCTACGCTGATAAACAATTAATGCAATCTCTTGGGCTAAGTCATTTACTTGCTATATCGGGGTTACATATTGGTTTGATTTTTAGCTTCGGTTATCTATTTACTCGATTCATTTTTGAAAAAATTAATTCTTCGATCGGGCAATCATTCAACCTGACTCTTTATTACAGTTCATGCGGATTTTTAGTAGCCTTGGTTTATGTGTACTTAAGTGACTTTTTAGTATCGGCAACGCGAGCGCTTATCATGCTGGGTTGTTATTTATTATTGTATTTTCTTGCTAAGCAGCCGCTGCGTTGGCGGAGCATTTTATTTGCCTTGGTTATCGTTCTTATTGTTAACCCATTTAATTTACTCAATCCAGGTCTCTACTTTTCATTTTTAGCTGTTGCTATCATTTTTACAGTTATTAATAAATTACCAATATTAAACACTCGCATAAAAAACAAAGTTATTTCACTGTTTGTTATTCAAATAGCGTTATTTATTGGTTTATTGCCACTTTCACTCTATTTTTTTAATGGGGTAAGTATTGCAGGTTTGATAATAAACTTAATTGCTATACCGCTGCTTTCAATCATTATCTTACCTTTTTTAATTGTTTTTACATTACTGAGTATTTTCTTAGATATAAGTATTTTAATAAACCTGTTTGATACAGGCTTATATGCGCTATTTAAATTGCTTAATGAAATACCAGAATCGTTAAGATGGATAACGACTGGCAGAATTGACTCAATATTTGTCGTTTTTACTTATATTATTATGTTGATGTTTTATTTTCTTCCTTATAAATGGCTCGCTTTTATTCCAGCAATAACGCTTTTATTAAATTATTGGCTAACAGAAAAGTCTAAGTGGCAACTACATGTATTTGATGTTGGGCATGGACTTATGGCATTAATTGAAAAAGATAAACAAGTGCTTATTTATGATTTTGGCCCCAGTTATTTCAATCGCTTTAGCCGTACGCGAAGTATTTTATTGCCTTATATTAAAGCAAATAATTTAACAGTGAAAACGGCGATTCTAAGTCATGAAGATAATGATCACTCTGGAGGGTTACAACATTTCTTAGATGCTGGCTTTGGTGAAACATTACAACAATTTCATCCTAAAAATACACATAATGTATGTGAAGTCATAAACATTGATTTTGCTGGATTAAAAGTACAAAGCTTTAGTACAAAAGGGTTTGGAAATGAAAATGATGATTCATGCGTTGTTAGGGTATCAGATAATACTCATAGCGTGTTACTTACCGGTGATATATCAAAGGCGCGTGAAGCATCGCTATTAGCGGATAATAAATCGTTGAAAAGTACAGTAATGTTAAGCCCGCATCATGGTAGCGATACATCATCAAGTGTTAATTTTATAAATAACGTTGCTCCCCAAGTAGTCATTCATTCAAGTGCCTATAAAGGGCAATGGGAATTCCCCAAGCCTCTTGTCGTCGAACGTTATAACCAAATAAACGCTCAGCAATTTACGACAGGCGTTGAAGGGCAAATTAGTGTTAAATTTTATGCAAAGAATTTGTCTATAGAAACAGCAAGAGGGCATGAAAGTTACTGGTTTATCAAAGATTGACGTTTAGTTTTATCTCATCGGAGGATACAATACAGATTGTTACTGTATTTAGAGAGTGTTATGGATCAAAGTACTACACAAATTTATAAACGTCTTGTCTCATATGTTGGCACCTACAAAAGCGTCGCATTTGTCGCAATTATTGGGATGATAGGCTATTCAGCAATGGATGCTTTATTTATTCAATTAATGAAGCCGTTTATTGATCAAGGTTTGAACCAGCGTAATACAGAAGTTTTAAAGTACGCTCCTTTTGTCGTTATCGCGTTAGTTCTAGGGCGTGGTGTTTTTAACTTTATGTCTTCCTACTGCTTAAGTTATGTAGGCTCCCAAGTTGTACGTTCTTTACGCCAAGAGTTATTTGAGCACATATTGCACTTACCCGTTTCTTTTCATGACAAAAACTCAACGGGAGATTTAATTTCAAAAATCACATTTGATACAGAACAAGTTCAACAGGCGATTACTAAAGCCTTGCTAATAGTTGTACGTGAAGGGGCATTTGTTGTATTTTTACTTGCGGTAATGTTCTATACCAGTTGGCAACTATCACTGATATTTTTAGTGATCATCCCACTTGTTGCTATTATTGTCGCCGTCGTCTCTAAACGTTTTCGCCACATTTCTAAAAACATTCAATCTGCCATGGGGCAAGTTACCCGTAGCTCAGAACAAATGCTGAGCGGACATAAAGTTATTCATGGTTTTGGTGGTCAAGATCAAGAGATTAATCACTTCTCGAAAATTAATAATCATAATCGTCAGCAACGTATCAAAATGGACGCAACTAAAGCGCTTAGTGTGTCTATCATTCAAATTTTAGCGGCAAGTGCCATGGCAGTTATTTTGTGGGCGGTGTCGTTGCCATCAATGATTGATACGATTACATCTGGTGACTTCATGGCATTAATTGCCTCAATGATGATGTTACTTCGTCCGCTAAAACAACTTGCCAATGTGAATAGTGATATGCAACGTGGTATCTCTGCAGCGCAAAGTATATTTTTAGTTTTAGACGAAGAAATGGAAAAAGATACAGGCACTGTTTCGGTTGATAAAGTTAAAGGTTTAATTGAAGTTAAGAACGTAACCTTTAAGTACCCAACGAAAGATGAAGCCGTATTAAACGATTTGTCGCTAACGATTGAGGCGGGTGAAAGTATTGCTTTAGTTGGGCGCTCAGGCTCAGGTAAGTCGACAATTTCTAACTTGTTACCCCGCTATTATGATTTAGAACTACCGAGTGAAATTTTACTTGATGGCATAGCACTGCAGGACTATAAATTAACTGATCTGCGTCGCCAATTTGCTTTAGTGTCTCAGCAAGTTGTGTTATTTAACGATACGATTGCCAATAATATTTGTTATGGCATAAAGCACGATGTGTCTGTTGCAGAGTTAGAGCAAGTTGCCAAACAAGCGCACGTGTGGGAATTTGTTAAAGACCTGCCTGAGCAATTAAACACCATGGTAGGCGAAAATGGGGTAATGCTCTCCGGTGGCCAACGCCAGCGAATAGCGATAGCGCGTGCAATATTAAAAGATGCACCTATTTTGATTTTAGATGAGGCAACATCAGCACTTGATACCGAATCAGAAAAGCTTATTCAGCAAGCGTTAGAAACGCTAATGAAAGATAAAACCTCTATTGTTATAGCACATCGCTTATCTACTATTGAAAACAGTGACCGAATTTATGTTATTGATAACGGTCGTGTGATAGAAAGTGGCGATCATAGTAGCTTATTAGCAAATGACGGTACTTATTCAGCACTTTGCAAAATGCAGTTTGGTGATCAGGCGTGAGCAAAATAGAGCAAAGCTGGTATAAACCATTTGGTCTAATTACTTTACTGTTATTACCATTAAGTGCTTTGTTTTGGGTTGTATCGTCATTTCGAAAATACTTATACAGCGCTAAAATACTTAAATCTTTTGAGTGCAAAACGCCTGTAATTGTAGTTGGCAATATAAGCGTTGGCGGTAATGGTAAAACGCCTTTTGTTTTGTGGCTGTATAGTCATTTAACACAGCAAGGTTTATCAGTGGGTATTATTAGTAGAGGTTATGGTGGGCAATCAGATAATTACCCGCTGTTAGTCACTTCAGTTGTTGACGCCCAACAGGCTGGAGATGAGCCTGTACTTTTATACCATCGTTTAAAGTGCCCAATAGCTGTTGGCCCTAATAGACAACACAATATCGATTTATTAGAAAAAAATCATACGCTAGATGTCATTATTTCTGATGATGGGATGCAGCATTATAAAATGCCTCGTAGCATTGAGTGTTGTATTGTTGATAGTGAACGCCGCTTTGGTAATGGTTTTGTTATGCCCGCAGGGCCACTACGCGAAACAACTAAACGCTTACAAAGTGTTGATATAGTAATTGAAAATGGCGGTCAGGCTAATAATAGCTACGTGCTGCAAGTAAGTAACCTTCGCTTAGTTAATTCAGGTGATGATACAAAACATACGGTAACTCACGCACATGCAATAAGTGCAATTGGGAACCCTAAACGGTTTGAAAACTCATTAGAAGCACAAAATATTAAGCTATTGTCGACTCATCACTTTAGAGATCATTATGCTTATACAGCAGATGATTTTATTCAGTTTGGTGATGATTGCATTATAATGACCGAAAAAGACGCGGTTAAATGTAAGTCCTTTGCAAAACCTAATTGGTATTATTTACCTATAGATGCAGAGCCTTCCGATAGCGTAATAAACACATTAAATTCATTATTAAAAGAAAAAGGAATACTCAATGGCCTTTGATACAAAATTACTCGAGATAATTGCCTGCCCAGTTTGTAAGGGTAAACTACGCTTTGATAGAGAAAACAACGAACTAATTAGTACTGCAGCTAAGCTTGCTTACCCCGTTCAAGATGATATTCCAGTATTGCTTGAAAACGAAGCACGTGAGTTATCTTTAGAAGAGGTTGAAAAGTGGAATTCGTAGTTGTAATTCCTGCACGTTTTGCATCAACCCGACTACCGGGTAAGCCGCTTGCTGATATTTGCGGTAAGCCAATGGTTCAACATGTTTACGAAAAAGCATGTTTATCAGGTGCAAGTAAAGTGGTTATAGCAACCGATCATCAAAAAGTGTTTGATGCAGTAAGTTTATTTACTAGTGATGTTGTAATGACTCGCGAAGATCACCAATCGGGTACTGAGCGTTTAGCCGAAGTAGTTGATTTACTTGATCTCGACAGCGATACAATTGTGGTTAATGTACAAGGCGATGAGCCCTTACTTGCGCCAGAAAATGTATCCCAAGTTGCTGCACTATTAAGTGATTCAACAGCACCAATGGCAACGTTAAGTGTTGCTATTGAAGAGCGTGATGAAGTATTTAATCCTAATGCCGTTAAAGTGGTTAGCGATATAAATAAAAATGCGCTGTATTTTTCTCGTGCAAGTATTCCGTTTGATAGAAGCACAATGATGAATGACAGCAGTGCTCTTAATTTAGCGCCATTTCAGCGCCACGTAGGTATTTATGCGTACAGAGCGGGTTTTATTAAACAATATATAGAATTGAGCGTATCGCCACTTGAGCTACTTGAATCACTTGAGCAGTTACGTGTGTTGTATCATGGTTATAAAATCAAAATAGAGCAAGCTCAAATAGCACCCCATGCTGGAGTTGATACGCCCGATGACTTAGCTAAAGTGATAGCGCATATTAAAAGTAAAAACGTGTGAGTGAGCAAGTAAGTAAGATATTAAAAGTTGTTTATACACATAACGATTTTTATATTTTAGAAAAGCCAGCGGGTCTTAATTTTCATTCAGAAGATGGCCCCGGCTTTGTTGTGTTAGCCGAACAACAATTATCGCAAAAACTTTATGCCGTTCATCGTTTAGATAAAGTGACATCAGGGCTGATTATTTTAGCGCGAAACAAAGCCGCTGCGGCCAGCTTTACTGTTATGTTTACTGAGCATGCGATTGCTAAATTTTATTTAGCGGTTAGTGACGCTAAACCGAAAAAGAAGCAGGGGTGGATCAAAGGCGATATGGCTAAATCTCGCCGTGGCTCGTTTAAGTTACTAACGAGTAAGCTGAATCCTGCAATCACCCGATTTTATTCGCTAAGCTATAAGCCTGGGTTTAGAGGGTATATTTTAAAACCTTACTCAGGAAAGACGCATCAATTAAGAGTGGCACTAAAAAGTGTTGGCTCACCTATTTTAGGCGATGCAATGTATTCAGGCACGCCATCAAATCGTACCTATTTACATGCATATGCGTTGAGCTTTTTATGGCAAGGTGAACAAATACAGCTAACTTTATTACCCGATAATGGTGATGAGTATTTGGCGTTAATTAAACATCAAGATTTTCAAGCATGGCAGTCGCCATGGCAACTGGATTGGTAAATGAGCGAAAAAGTTACAGATATACGTTTTGGCGGAATTAAGCGTTTGTATGGTCATCAACAATTTGATTGGCTTCAAGAAGCACACTTTTGTGTAGTAGGTATTGGTGGTGTAGGAAGCTGGGCGGCTGAAGCACTTGCACGTACTGGTGTTGGTAAAATAACATTGATTGATTTGGATGATATTTGCGCGACTAACGTCAATAGACAAATTCATGCGTTAACGGGCACTATTGGTCAAGCTAAAGTAGATGCAATGAAAGCGCGCTGCGAGCTTATTAATCCACAGTGCCAAGTTAATGTAATAGATGACTTTATTACGCTTGATAATATTCAAGAGCATATTCAAGGTTTTGATTATGTGATTGATTGTATTGATGCAGTTAAAGAAAAGGCAGCATTAATAGCGCATTGCAAACGTAATAAACTTCCTATAATTACTACCGGTGGTGCTGGCGGGCAAACAGATCCTAGCCAAATAACTTTTGGTGATGTAGCTAAAACTACGCAAGACCCATTACTTGCAAAAGTACGTTATATTTTGCGTAAGCAGTATAATTTTAGTAATAATCCTAAACGTAAGTTTAATATTGATTGTGTTTACTCAACAGAGCAATTGGTTTACCCAGGAAGCGATGGCAGCGTATGTCATGCTAAGCAAAGTGCTGATGGCTCGATGAATATGGATTGTAATAATGGTTTTGGATCTGTGACTATGATCACAGGAAGCTTCGGCTTTTTTGTTGCGGCAAAAGCGGTGCGTAAATATCTAGATAAAAAACAACGCTCGCAAGCTTAGTTTTTGCTAACTAAGCTTTTGTTGTGCCATGGTTTGTATTTTATCAACCATGGCTTTAATACCATTACCACGTGATGCGCTTAAGTGGCTTATAAGGCCGAGCTTTTCAAATTCTTCATACGCATTTTTATTCACTACTTGCTCTGGTGTGAGGCCATTGTAAAGCGCTAAAATAATGGCTAATAATCCTTTTACTATACGTGTATCTGAGTCACCAATTACAACAAGTGTATTTTCTGTTAAATCAAATTCAACAAACATCCATACTTTGCTTTCACAGCCTGGTACAAGTGCATCATCAGTCTTCAAAACATCAGCTAAAACAGGTAAAGTTTTTCCTAAAAGCATTATCTCACGATATTTTTGCTGCCAAGCGGGCGCATTTTTTATAGATTCTGTGACTTTGTTAAACGTATTTGTCATGAGTTATCCTAATTAATTCTATTAAAGTGACGTTTAGTCCAGTAAAGCGATACATTTTTTAAGTGAATCAATGAATATATCTACATCTTCATAGGTATTATAAAAACAAAAGCTCGCTCTTAGCGTTCCATTAAGCCCTAAATGTGTCATTAATGGCTGTGTACAATGGTGTCCACTCCTTACTGCAACCCCGTACCCGTCAAGTAAAGTTGCCAAATCATAAGGATGTTCATCATTTAAGTTGAAACAGAGTGTACCAATATTGTCAGATAGGTTGCTGTATATTGTAATACCATCAACCTTTACCAATTTTTGAGCTGCATAACTAAACAATTTTTGCTCATATTGCTGAATTTTTGCGTGATCTAATTCATTTAAATAGTCTAATGCGGCACCAAAGCCTAAAACTCCAGAGATATTTGGTGTTCCAGTTTCAAATTTTGCAGGCGCAGGACGATAAGTACTGTGAGTTAAGTACACTTTATCGATCATTTCCCCACCTGATTGGTAAATCTCAAGGGTATTTAATTGCTCATATCGACCATAAAGCACACCTAATCCTGTTGGGCCGAGCATTTTATGGCTTGAGCAGACATAAAAGTCACAGTTTAATTCACGTAAATCGGGTTTTAAATGCAGTGCACCTTGTGCACCATCCACTAGAACAAGAGAATTGACGTTTTTTGCAGCTCTAATTAGTGGTTTTAAATCGGTTATATTACCCAGTGTGTTAGATGCTTGTGTAATAGCTAACAGGGCAGGTTTTGTTTCTTTTATAAATTCACAGCATTCTTTGGTGTTCAGCGTGCCATTTTTATTTAGTGGAAGCGCTATTAATTTAGCACCCGTTTGTTGACTCACTATTTGCCAAGGCACTATGTTTGCATGATGCTCAAGCGGAGATATCATTATGGTATGACTTTCATTTAAGCGCTTTTTTAATCCGTTAGCAACCAAGTTAATGGCTTCTGTAGCGCCTTTAGTCCATACAATCTCTTTACTAAATACATTGAAATACTGTGCAGTTTTATCCCGTACTTGTTCATATGAATAAGTTGCTTGCTCGCTAAGTGTATGGCGTCCACGGTGTACATTAGCGTTTTGAAATGTATAGAATTCAGTAATTGTATCTATAACTGATTGAGGCTTTTGTGAGGTTGCTGCTGAGTCTAAATAAACAAGCGGGCAGCCGTTTATTGTTTGATTTAATGTTGGGAAGTCGTTTCTAATTTTATTTATATCAAACTTTAAAGCAAGCATGGCTCATCTACATAGTGTTTTTAAGGCAGGAATTGTAATCGGTTTATGATAATTCTCAAGTGTTGTTAATAAAAAAGGCCGCAAAATGCGGCCTTTTTAAACTAACCAACGTTAATTAACGCTTGTCAGTTGATACGTAGTCACGTTGAGTGTAACCAGTATAAAGTTGACGAGGACGGCTGATCTTATGACCAGGTTGAGATAGCATCTCATCCCAGTGAGTGATCCAACCAACAGTACGTGCCATTGCAAAGATTACAGTGAACATGCTTGTTGGAATACCAATCGCTTTTAAGATAATACCAGAGTAGAAATCTACATTAGGGTATAGTTTTTTCTCTACAAAGTACGGGTCTTCAAGCGCAATTTGCTCAAGCTTCATAGCAATATCAAGAAGTGGATCTTGGATGTTCAGCTCAGCTAAAACTTCGTGACACGTTTGACGCATTACTGTAGCGCGTGGGTCAAAGTTTTTGTAAACACGGTGTCCAAAGCCCATAAGGCGGAACGGGTCAGCTTTATCTTTAGCTTTAGCTACGTATTCATCGATACGGTCAACAGAGCCAATCTCTTCTAACATGTTTAAACATGCTTCATTAGCGCCGCCGTGAGCAGGTCCCCATAAAGATGCAATACCAGCTGCAATACATGCATACGGGTTAGCACCAGATGAACCAGCAAGACGAACTGTTGAAGTTGATGCATTTTGTTCATGATCTGCATGAAGCATAAAGATTTTATCCATTGCTTTTGCAGTTACAGGATTAACTTTATATTCTTCAGCAGGTACAGAGAACATCATGTGTAAGAAGTTTTCTGCGTAGCTTAAATCGTTACGTGGGTATACAAACGGTTGGCCGATATTTGTTTTATAAGCCATTGCTGCGATTGTTGGTAACTTAGCAACAAGTTTAACTGCGCTTGTTTTACGTTGTTCAGCATCAGTAATATCAAGGTCTTCATGATAGAAAGATGATAATGCACCTACTACGCCACAAAGCATTGCCATTGGGTGAGCGTCAAAGCGGAAACCTTGGAAGAAGTTAGCAATCTTCTCGTCAAGCATAGTGCTTGTAGTTATTTCATTCTTAAAAACTTCATATTGTTCTTTAGAAGGTAACTCACCATTTAAAAGTAAGTAACAAAGTTCAATGTAATTTGAGTCTTCAGCTAATTGCTCAATTGGGTAACCACGGTGAAGTAGTACACCTTTACCACCATCAATATAGGTGATTGCAGATTCACAAGAACCAGTCGACATGAAACCTGGGTCATAAGTAAAGTGACCGTGTGAACCTAACGTACGTACGTCGATTACATCTTGGCCAGCAGTGCCTTGATAAATTGGAAGTTCGATTGGATCTAGTCCATCAATTTGGACTGTGGCTTTTTTATCTGCCATCGTTATGTATCTCCTATTAAGATATCTATTCTGATTTTTAGATTTTAAAGTTCTGAAATCTGTTTTAAGCACATCTTCTCATTTTAACGTGAAAGAGGGGGTTAAAGTCAATTTTTATAAACATTATGCATATATGTATAATAAATATTCGGTATTAATTAAATATAATACTATTGGCTAATTCGCAAACATCTCTAAATAAACAAGAATTGTAAAAAGCCCTGTGGGTATATATACTAACGGTGGTTTTAAACCGTATTGTATTTGGGTAAACATATTCTTAACAGCTTAAAATTTACAGGTTTGTGAACTTTAATTGTTTTGGTACGTTTATTTTGATAGTTCCATCAGTAATATTTGGTGGGTTTTTAGAAAAACAAGTAGATGAGCTCCACTGTGAGCAAAGATGGGCAAGTAACTGTGAAAAAGCAAAGACCTGTAAATCTAGATCTAACAACTATATCTATGCCGGCAACGGCTAAAGCTTCAATTTTTCACCGCGTCACCGGTGTTGCATTATTTTTTGCTTTAACGTTTGTCATTTGGGCTTGGTCTGAGTCTCTCTCTTCAGCTGAAAGTTTTGAATTCGTCAAGGGTCTGTTTAACGGATTCATTGCCAAATTTATAGCTTGGGGCACTGTTTCTGTATTAGGTTATCACCTTATTGGTGGTATCCGTCATATGATTATGGATATGGGACATTGGGAAGAACTTGAATCAGGTAACCTCAGCGCTAAAGTTTCAATGGCTCTTGGTGTTGTGTTTGCCGTATTGGCAGGGGTGTGGATATGGTTTTAAATCAAGCAACTCTAAAACGTGATGGTGTACAAGATTTCGTATCTTTACGTACCACGGCATTAATAATCAGCGCTTACGCGATTTTTATTATCGGCTATTTTTTAGCGACGCCAGAAGTCACTTTCGAAGCCTGGACAGGCCTCTTCTCTAACCTAGCAATGAAAGGGTTTACGTTAATTACCCTTGTGTGCATTATGGTTCATACCCGCATTGGCCTTTGGCAAGTTCTTACAGACTATGTTAAGTGCGCAAAGCTTCGTGCAGTTTTAGGTTTTGTATTAAACCTAATGGCCGTTGCTTACGTAGCTATTGGTCTAATCGTATTATGGGGTGTTTAAGTGAAATATTCTGTTCGTGAATTTGACGCCGTAGTAATTGGTGCAGGTGGTGCAGGTATGCGCGCTGCTTTAGCAATTACAGAATCTGGCAAAACGTGTGCATTAATATCTAAAGTATTTCCAACGCGCTCACACACTGTATCTGCTCAAGGCGGTATTACGGTTGCGCTTGGTAATTCACACGAAGATAACTGGGAATGGCATATGTACGATACCGTTAAAGGTTCCGATTTTATCGGTGACCAAGACGCTATTGAATACATGTGTCAAACTGGCCCAGAAGCTATTACCGAATTAGAAAACATGGGTTTACCATTTTCTCGTTTTGAAAATGGCCGTGTTTACCAACGTCCTTTCGGTGGTCAATCGAAAAACTTTGGTGGTGAACAAGCCGCACGTACTGCAGCAGCTGCTGACCGTACTGGTCATGCTTTATTACACCTTCTCTATCAACAAAACGTTAAAAACAAAACAAATGTATTCTCTGAATGGTATGCACTTGATTTAGTTAAAAACGATAATGGTGATGTAGTAGGGTGTACTGCAATTGAGATTGAGACAGGTGAAGTTACCTTCTTCAAATCTAAAGCAGTTGTATTAGCCACTGGTGGTGCAGGTCGTATATTTGCATCAACCACTAATGCTCACATTAACACTGGTGACGGTGTTGGTATGGCAACACGTGCTGGTATTTCTATGCAAGACATGGAAATGTGGCAGTTCCACCCAACGGGTATCGCAGGTGCTGGTACGCTAGTAACTGAAGGTTGTCGTGGTGAAGGCGGTTATCTTTTAAATAAAGATGGCGAACGCTTCATGGAACGTTACGCACCAAACGCAAAAGACTTAGCGTCTCGCGACGTTGTTGCACGTTCAATGATGACTGAAATCCGTGAAGGTCGTGGTTGTGATGGTCCTTGGGGTCCACATCTTAAGTTAAAACTTGACCACTTAGGTGAAGAAACACTTAACTTACGTCTTCCAGGCGTATGTGATCTTGCTAAAACATTTGCTCACGTTGACCCTGCAAAAGAGCCAATTCCAGTAATTCCAACTTGTCATTATATGATGGGCGGTGTTCCTACTAATGTAAATGGACAAGCGCTACAAATCGATGCTCAAGGCAACGAAACAGTAGTTCAAGGTTTATTTGCAGTAGGTGAGATTGCATGTGTATCTGTACACGGTGCAAACCGCTTAGGTGGTAACTCATTACTTGATTTAGTTGTGTTTGGTCGTGCTGCGGGTAACTTCTTAGGTAAGTACCTAAATGACGTTGAAATATCTAAAGCTGCTTCAGAATCAGACTTAGAAGCGTCTCTTGCACGTTACAATCGTTGGGAAAATTCAACGGCTGGCCAAGGTGAAGATCCAGTTCAAATCAAAAAAGACCTACAACAATGTATGCAGCTTAACTTCTCGGTATTCCGTGAAGGTGACTCAATGGCTGCAGGTCTTCAAGAACTTAAAGAAATTCGCGAACGTCTGCAACATGCTCGTCTTGATGATAAATCATCAGACTTCAATACGCAGCGTATCGAATGTCTTGAACTAGACAACTTAATGGAAACAGCTTACTCGACTGCAGTAGCTGCAAACTTCCGTACAGAAAGCCGTGGTGCACATTCTCGCTTTGACTACCCAGATCGTGATGACGAAAACTGGTTATGTCACTCAGTATTCAATCCTGTAACGGATGAAATGAGCAAGCGTGATGTAAACTATGCGCCTAAAACGCGTGAAGCTTTCCCACCTAAAGCACGTGTTTACTAGGAGATAGACGATGGCACAAGTACAATTTTCAGTTTATCGTTATAATCCAGATGTTGACAACGCTCCTCGTATGCAAGAATACACCTTGCAAACAGAGGAAGGTCACGACATGATGGTGTTGGATGCACTTATTCTTCTAAAAGAACAAGATCCTACATTATCTTTCCGTCGTTCATGCCGTGAAGGTGTGTGTGGATCTGATGGTGTTAACATGAATGGTAAAAATGGTTTAGCATGTATTACTCCTTTATCTACGCTACAAAAAAATGGCAAAGGTAAAATCGTAGTACGTCCTTTACCAGGTTTACCTGTGGTTCGTGACCTTGTTATTGACATGAGTCAGTTCTACACTCAGTACGAAAAAGTTAAACCTTATTTAATTAATGATCAGCCTGCAGCAGGCGAACGTCTTCAAACTATTGAAGAACGTGATAAATTAGATGGGCTTTATGAGTGTATTTTGTGTGCATGTTGTTCAACATCGTGTCCTTCGTTCTGGTGGAATCCAGACAAGTTCATTGGTCCAGCAGGCCTTCTTCATGCTTACCGTTTCTTGGCTGATAGCCGAGATACAGCAACTGAAGAACGTTTAGCGGATTTAGACGATGCGTTCAGTGTGTTCCGTTGTCACAGTATCATGAACTGTGTTAGCGTTTGTCCTAAGGGTCTTAATCCGACCAAAGCAATTGGACAAATCAAATCTATGTTACTAAACCGAGCGGTTTGATAGCTTAGTAAAGGTAAGATGGCTAATATTAAATTATATTAGCCATCTTGTTATAATAACTATTAATTTCTGCGCTAAAAAAAAGGGCTTATAAATGCACGAAGGTGTGATGAAGGCATGGCTAGAATCTTCACATTTAAACGGCGGCAACGTTGCTTATGTAGAAGAGCTTTATGAAGCGTATTTAGACGATGCGACTTCTGTGCCAGACGAATGGCGAGAAGTGTTTGAACAATTACCTAAAGTTGATGGTGTGGATGTTGAAGTAAAACATTCAGAGGTTCGAGCACAGTTTGCACAGCTTGCAAAAAACAAGCATAGAGAAGTAGTGGTAGCAGAGGGTAGTGGCGGTGACCTTAAACAGGTTAAAGTTCTACAACTTATTAATGCTTTCCGTTTTCGTGGGCACCAAAATGCAAACCTAGATCCATTAGGTATTTGGCAACGAGAGCGTGTACGAGATTTAGAGCTAGAGTACCACGACCTATCTTCAAGTGATTTTGACCGCGAGTTTAACGTAGGATCGTTTGCCGTAGGGCGCGATACTATGCCTTTAGGTGAACTATACCAAGCACTAAAAACTACATATTGTGGTTCAATTGGCGCTGAGTATATGCACATCACATCAACAGAGGAAAAACGTTGGTTACAACAACGTCTAGAATCTGTCCAGTCTAGGCCTAAATTCTCAAAAGATGAAAAGCTACGTATCCTTAAAGGGCTTACTGCAGCAGATGGTCTAGAAAAATATTTAGGGTCTAAGTTCCCTGGTGCTAAGCGCTTTTCACTTGAAGGTGGCGATGCGTTAGTTCCAATGCTTAAAGAGCTTATTCACCGCGCTGGTGAAAGCGGCCAACAAGAAGCTGTTATTGGTATGGCTCACCGTGGTCGTTTAAACGTTTTAGTTAATGTACTTGGTAAAAATCCATCAGAATTATTTGATGAATTTGCTGGTATACATAAAGAAACGTTAAGTTCTGGTGATGTTAAATATCACATGGGTTATTCGTCTGATTTTGCTACCAAAGGTGGCAATGTTCATATGGCGCTTGCGTTTAACCCATCTCACCTAGAAATCGTAAATCCAGTAGTTATGGGCTCTGTACGTGCCCGTCTTGATCGCTTAGGTGATAGCTCTGGTATTAAAGCATTACCAATTACAATACATGGTGATTCTGCTATTGCTGGACAAGGTGTTGTACAAGAAACGTTTAATATGTCACAGACTAACGCGTTTAGTTGTGGTGGTAGTATTCGTATTGTTGTCAACAATCAAGTAGGTTTTACAACCTCTAAGCAAGACGATGTACGTTCTACAGATTACTGTACTGACATTGCTAAAATGGTTCAGTCGCCAATTTTCCATGTAAACTCTGATGATCCTGAAGCAGTTGCATTTGTAACTCAACTTGCACTTGATTTTAGAAACCAGTTTAAGCGCGACGTAGTAATCGATTTAGTTTGTTACCGTCGCCATGGTCACAATGAAGCTGATGAGCCTAATGCAACTCAGCCTTTAATGTACCAAAAAATTAAAAAGCATCCAGTGCCGCGTTTAATCTATGCAGACCAACTGATTGCTGAAGGCTCTTTTTCTGAACAAGAAGTTAAAGCCTTAGCTGATGAGTACCGTGATGCACTAGATGAAGGCAGCTGTGTTGTTTCAGAAATACAACCAGAGACGTCACATTCTTCTGATTGGGCTAAATATGTCGGCCATGAATGGAATGTTGATTACGATGCTAGCGTTTCTGTAGAAAAGCTTAAAGCTCTCGGTGAGAAAATTGCTTCCTACCCTGAGCAATATAAAGCACAGTCTCGTGTTAAAAAGATTTATGACGATCGTAAGCTAATGGCAACTGGTGAAAAACCACTTGATTGGGGTATGGCAGAAACACTTGCCTATGCAACAATTGCAACTGAAGGTACTGACATCCGTTTGACGGGTCAAGATTCAGGTCGTGGTACATTCTTCCATCGTCATGCTGTAGTTCACAGTCAATCCGATGGTGCAACTTACACACCTTTACAGAATTTAAGTGAAGGTCAAGGTACTTTCCAAGTATTTGATTCGGTTCTTTCTGAGGAAGCTGTAGTAGCTTTTGAATATGGTTATGCAACAGCAGAGCCTACTTCATTAATACTTTGGGAAGCGCAGTTCGGTGACTTCGCCAATGGTGCACAAGTTGTATTTGACCAGTTCTTAAGTTCTGGTGAGCAAAAGTGGGGCCGTTTATGTGGGCTTACAATTTTGTTACCTCATGGCTACGAAGGTCAAGGCCCAGAGCATAGTTCAGCGCGCTTAGAGCGTTTCTTGCAACTATGTGCTGATCACAACATGCAAGTGTGTGTTCCTTCAACGCCGGCGCAAGTTTACGCTATGCTTCGTCGTCAGTCAGTTCGACCACTTCGTCGTCCTCTGATTGTTATGACGCCTAAGTCGCTACTTCGTCACCCGCTTGCAACTTCATCACTTGAAGAGCTTTCACACGGTGTTTACCATAATATGATCGACGAAGTTGATGATATTAACCCTGAGAAAGTAGAGCGCGTTGTATTTTGTAGCGGTAAAGTTTACTACGAGTTACTACAAGAGCGTCGTAAGCTTGAGCAAGATAATATTGCAATTGTACGTGTTGAACAGTTATACCCGTTCCCACACGATGAAATGCAAACAATTATAGAGCGCTACCAACACGTAACTGATTTTGTATGGTGTCAAGAAGAGCCACAAAACCAAGGTGCATGGTACTGTTCACAACATCACTTTATTGATGCAATCCCACAAGGTGCTAAATTAAAATATGCAGGACGTAAAGCGTCTGCATCACCCGCGTGTGGTTACATGTCAGTACATACTAAAGAACAACAAGCGCTCGTTGCCGACGCGCTTACTATAGAAAATAAAGGATAAGCAATGAGCACAGAAATTAAAGTTCCTGTTCTTCCTGAGTCGGTTGCAGATGCTACCGTTGCTACATGGCATGTAAGTGTTGGCGACAAAGTAACTCGCGATCAAAACTTAGTAGACATTGAAACAGATAAAGTGGTTTTAGAAGTTGTTGCACAGCATGACGGTGTAATAACAGAAATATCACAGGAAGAAGGTGCAACCGTACTTGGCGACCAAGTTATGGGTTTACTTGGTGATGCTGATGCAGCGCCAGCAAGTGAAGGTTCAACTAAAGAAGAATCAGCACCAGCTAAATCAGAAGACGCGCCAGTGGCGCAATCAGCACCAGCATCAGAAGGTAAAGAAGTGGATATTAAAGTACCTGTACTTCCAGAATCAGTTGCAGACGCAACAATTGCTACATGGCATGTACAACCAGGTGACGCGGTAACACGCGACCAAAACTTGGTAGATATTGAAACAGATAAAGTTGTTCTTGAAGTCGTAGCTCAAGAAGATGGCATCATGGGTGATATCATTCACGGCGAAGGCGATACTGTATTAGGCGAGCAAGTAATTGGTTCGGTTAAAGCAGGCGGTGCACCAGCGGCTCCAGCTGCAAAAGCAGACGCAGCGCCAGCAGCAGATTCAAGCGAAAGTTCAGATGTGTTAACACCATCAGTTCGTCGTTTAATTGCTGAGAAAGGCCTAGACGCTTCTAAAATTAAAGGCACGGGTAAAAATGGTCGTGTAACTAAAGAAGACGTTGATACTTTCTTAAAAGCACCAGCGCCAGCGGCTAAAAAAGCAGAAGCTTCTGCTCCTGCAGCACCAATGGGCGATCGTACTCAAAAACGTGTACCTATGACTCGTTTACGTAAAACGATTGCGACACGCCTTCTTGAAGCTAAAAACTCAACTGCAATGTTAACAACATTCAACGAAGTGAACATGGGACCAATCATGAGCCTTCGTAAGCAGTATCAAGAAACGTTTGAAAAGCGTCACGGCATTCGTTTAGGTTTCATGTCTTTCTATGTGAAAGCGGTAACTGAAGCTCTTAAGCGTTTTCCAGATGTAAATGCTTCAATTGATGGTGACGATATTGTTTACCATAACTATTTCGATATCAGCATTGCAGTATCTACTCCACGTGGCTTAGTTACTCCAGTACTTAAAGATTGTGACAAACTATCTGTTGCTGAAATCGAAAAAGGTATTCGTGAGTTAGCACTTAAAGGTCGTGATGGTAAGCTTACGCTTGCTGATATGACGGGTGGTAATTTCACTATTACTAATGGTGGCGTATTTGGTTCATTGCTATCTACACCTATCATTAACTTGCCACAGTCTTCAATCTTGGGTATGCATAAAATTCAAGACCGTCCGATGGCTGTAAATGGTAAAGTTGAAATACTACCTATGATGTATTTAGCACTTTCTTATGACCACCGTATCATTGATGGTAAAGAATCTGTTGGTTTCTTAGTAACTATTAAAGAGTTACTTGAAGATCCAACTCGCTTATTGCTAGATGTTTAATCTAGTTGTATGAAATGTAAGCTGTGAATGAACATTCACAGCTTTTTTTTTGCGCCTTTGGTCGTACTGGGGTTTTCATGTTAAGCCTTGGGATCTATACTAGGTGCGCAATTTGGGATAGTTGTTTATTTGAAAAAATATTCAGCTCTTTTAGTATAAAAAATTGGATAAAGCATCATGAATTTGCATGAGTATCAGGCAAAACAACTTTTTGCCGAATATGGTTTACCCGTTTCTACAGGTTACGCTTGCGATACACCTGAAGAAGCTGCTGCAGCTGCTGAAAAAATTGGCGGCGATATGTGGGTTGTTAAAACTCAGGTTCACGCAGGTGGACGTGGTAAAGCTGGCGGTGTAAAGCTAGTTAAAACTATCGAAGAAGTAAAAGCGTTTGCAGCTAACTGGTTAGGTAAAAACCTAGTTACTTACCAAACAGACGAGAAAGGCCAGCCAGTAGCTAAAATTTTAGTAGAAAGCTGTACTGACATTGCTAACGAATTGTACCTAGGTGCAGTAGTTGACCGTGCATCTCGTAAAGTAGTTTTCATGGCGTCTACTGAAGGCGGCGTTGAAATTGAAACTGTTGCTGAAGAAACACCAGAGCTTATCCACAAAGCAGAGATCGACCCGTTAGTAGGTCCTCAAGCTTACCAAGCACGTGAACTAGGTTTCAAATTGGGTCTTAACCCAGTACAAATGAAACAGTTTGTTAAGATCTTTATGGGTCTTGGTAAAATGTTCACTGATTTTGATTTCGCATTACTTGAAATCAACCCGTTAGTAATTACAGACGAAGGCAACCTTCACTGTCTTGACGGCAAAATCGGTATTGATGGTAATGCACTTTACCGTCAACCTAAAATCCGTGAATTCCACGATCCATCTCAAGAAGATGCTCGTGAAGCACACGCAGCAAGCTTCGAGCTTAACTACGTTGCTCTAGACGGTAATGTTGGTTGTATGGTTAACGGTGCAGGCCTAGCAATGGGTACTATGGACATCGTAAACCTACACGGCGGCAAGCCGGCTAACTTCTTGGATGTTGGTGGCGGTGCTACTAAAGAACGTGTTTCTGAAGCATTCAAAATCATTCTTTCTGACGACAATGTTAAAGCTGTTTTAGTAAACATCTTTGGCGGCATCGTTCGTTGTGACATGATTGCTGAAGGCATCATTGGCGCAGTTAAAGAAGTTGGCGTAACCGTACCAGTAGTTGTACGTTTAGAAGGTACTAATGCTGAATTAGGTCGTGAAGTTCTTAAGAACTCTGGTCTAGATATCATTGCTGCTGAATCACTAACAGACGCTGCTGAAAAAGTTGTTGCTGCTGCGGAGGGCAAATAATGTCTGTATTAATCAATAAAGATACAAAAGTTATCTGTCAAGGTTTCACTGGTGGCCAAGGTACTTTCCACTCAGAGCAAGCGCTTGAGTACGGTACACAAATGGTTGGTGGTGTTAGCCCAGGTAAAGGCGGTCAAACGCACCTTGGTCTTCCTGTATTCAACACAGTTCGTGATGCTGTAAAAGAAACTGGCGCAACTGCTTCAGTTATCTACGTACCAGCTCCTTTCTGTAAAGATGCAATCTTAGAAGCTATCGATGCTGGCATCGAGCTAATAGTTTGTATTACTGAAGGTATCCCTACACTTGATATGGTTGATGTTAAAATCAAACTAGATCAAACAGGTACTCGTATGATCGGTCCTAACTGCCCAGGTGTTATTACTCCTGGTCAAACTAAGATTGGTATCATGCCTGGTCATATCCACAAACCTGGTAAAGTAGGTATTGTTTCTCGCTCTGGTACTTTAACGTACGAAGCAGTTAAGCAAACTACTGATGCTGGTTTTGGTCAGTCTACGTGTGTTGGTATTGGTGGTGATCCAATTCCAGGTACTAACTTTATCGACGTTCTAGAAATGTTCGAAAAAGATCCACAAACTGAAGCAATCGTAATGATTGGCGAAATTGGTGGTACTGCAGAAGAAGAAGCTGCAGAGTACATCAAAGCTCACGTAACTAAACCTGTAGTATCTTACATTGCTGGTGTTACTGCACCAGAAGGTAAGCGTATGGGTCACGCTGGCGCAATCATTGCCGGCGGTAAAGGTACTGCTGATGAGAAATTTGCTGCATTAGAAGCTGCGGGCGTAAAAACTGTACGTTCACTTGCTGATATCGGTAAAGCACTTAAAGAGAAAACAGGCTGGTAATCGCTTGTTTTTCTTTAAAAAGGCCCGCATATGCGGGCCTTTTTGTTATTAGATGAAAATTTAGAACGGGTAACTAATATGCTGGAAAAAGCGTACAGATAAGTCTTGGCGTTGTTTATTTATAGCCAGCTCATTACACAGAGTATGGATTGTTTTTTCTACTTGGTTCATAAATCGACCATAGCCCATTTCATGTTTATCCTGCTGCGTTGCGACTACTACAAAATGCAGCGTTTCTACCAATTTACTTGCTTCATAAAAGTGCTTAATTTGATTTTCATTAGATTCAATATCAAAACTTAACTTTTGAAGTTCATCATTGCCTTCACTTTTATCTATTTTACTGTTGCGTATAATAGGCGTTGCACCGTTAGCAACCATAGCGCCATGGTTTAAGTTATTATTTTGACACGCACGTATAAATGCATAAGCAAAGTAGTCATAAAATTTAGCATAATCGTTTGTGTTCATTAGTGTTTGAAACTGCGTTTTAATAGCGCGCGAAACCGGTATAGTAAAAGTGGCGTAAGTCATCTCTGCATAATCATTGGGTATGCTGCATTGTCTTGATTGGTAGCGAGGGTAGAGACTTCTTAATTTGTAACCATAGCTTTCCTTGTTGCCTTTTTCTTTAGCAAATAGGTCATACGTTAAGTGTTGATGGTCGCGTAGTTTAAACTGGGGCTGATTTATTAAGAGTTGTCCTTGTAAAGTGTCTAACACTTTTTGAACTTTATTATGAAATTCTGCAGAGTTGGCTCGTAAATCATCGCCTGTTGCTAAAAATAGAATGCGTATTTTTTTACTCGGTGTACCTTCAGTGTAATAAATCTTATGCGCTTCGTGATAACGGGGATTATAAAAAAAGAGCATTTGTTTATCTGTTTCTAATTGATAAGACTCATCATTAAATCTTACAACGGGTAGTTTATCATTCGCTAATAAGTGCACATTATAAAGCTCGTACTCATCACAAGAAGCAAACAGCTGGCGTGCAATACGTTCATAGCAGCAATTTATATCACTAAAGCTTTTATAAAAATCGTGATTAGGGGTTATTTCAGCTAAAAGGTAGTGGTTAGCGCGTGCATTAGTTGGAATATATACACGATGTTGATTAAGTGTCGCCATCTTTAAATCCTTATAATGTAGGTTATTTACCTACTATAAACTGTTTAGATGACTTAAATATTGCGTTAAAACAAATTTTATTCATAAACAATGGTTCAGCTGAATTAAAGTTAAGCAATATCAAAAATAAACCTTAATCTAGTGCTGTATGTTAGTGTATGTTTTTGTAATAATGCATTAGTTTTGTTATTACGTAATATTTAGAGGACTGCACTCCTATGGCGGAAATTGAGAATCGCCCAAGTAACTTTATTAGAACCCGAATTGATGAAGACTTAGCAAGTAAAAAGCATGCAACAACGCATACACGTTTTCCACCTGAACCAAATGGCTTTTTGCATATTGGTCATGCCAAATCAATTTGTTTAAATTTTGGCATCGCAAAAGATTACAACGGTTTATGTAACTTACGTTTTGACGATACAAACCCAGAAAAAGAAGACATTAACTACGTTAATTCTATAAAAGAAGACGTACAGTGGTTAGGTTTTAACTGGGATGGCGATATAAAGTATTCTTCTAACTATTTTGATACTTTATATGGTTACGCTGTTGAGCTTATAAATAAAGGCTTAGCGTACGTTTGCTTTTTAACAGCAGACGAAGCACGCCAATACCGTGGTACATTGAAAGAGCCAGGTAAAAATAGCCCGTACAGAGATACATCAGTTGAAGAAAACCTAGCGTTATTTGAAAAAATGCGTGCTGGCGAATTCAAAGAAGGCGAATGTGTCCTGCGTGCTAAAATTGATATGGCTAGCTCATTTATGGTGCTTCGCGATCCAATTATTTATCGCGTACGTTTTGCTCATCATCATCAAACAGCAGACAAGTGGTGCATTTACCCAATGTATGACTTCACGCACTGTATTTCTGATGCACTCGAAGGTATTACACATTCATTATGCACACTCGAGTTTCAAGATAACCGTCGTTTGTACGACTGGGTACTTGATAACATTAGTTTAGAGTGTCACCCACAGCAAATTGAGTTTTCACGTTTAAATCTTGAATACACAATTATGTCTAAGCGTAAGCTAAGCGATTTAGTGGTAAATAACCATGTAGAAGGGTGGGATGACCCACGCATGCCTACAATTGCAGGCCTACGTCGCCGTGGTTATACACCAGGTTCAATCCGTGAGTTTTGTTTGCGTATTGGTGTAACAAAACAAGAGAATATGGTTGAAATGGGTATGCTTGAAGCATGTATCCGTGAAGATCTAAACGAAAATGCACCACGTGCAATGGCCGTACTCGATCCTGTTAAAGTTGTTATTGAAAACTACGATGCAGACAATGTTGAGGTTTTATCTGTGGCTAACCACCCAAATAAAGAAGAAATGGGTCGTCGTGATGTACCGTTTACTCGCGAAATTTACATCGAACGAGAAGACTTTAAAGAAGAAGCAAATAACAAGTTTAAACGTTTAGTGCTTGATAAAGAAGTACGTTTGCGTGGCGCTTATGTTATTAAAGCACAGCGTGTTGAGAAAGACGAAAATGGCGAAATTACAACTATATTCTGTACTTACGATACTGAAACACTTGGTAAAAATCCAAGTGATGGACGTAAAGTAAAAGGTGTTATTCACTGGGTTTCAGCACCAGAGTGTATTACGGCAGAAGTTCGTTTATACGATCGTTTGTTTAGTGTTCCAAACCCAGCAGCCGCTGATGAGTTTGAAACAACATTAAATCCAGAGTCACTGGTTGTTTTATCAAACGCTAAATTAGAGCCATCGCTTGCTAATTCACAAGCAGAGCAGGGCTTTCAGTTTGAGCGTACGGGTTATTTCTCTCGTGATTCTAAATCAGAGAACGTTGTATTTAACCAAACAGTGGGTCTTCGTGATTCATGGTCTAAGACTCAATAAGTAATATCTAAAAACCTGAACCCTGGATAATAAATCTATCTCGAGCAGCTATTTTCAGCGCTAACTGCGTTGAATTTACTTGCAATAGGTCAGCTATTGACGCGTGAATTCGCCTTGTTTTCACTTAAAATCTCTGGCTAGAGAAATAAATTTAAATATCACCATGATTCAATACGTTGGTAAATCTCTTAACCAGAGTTCAGGTTTAATATCCCCAGTTTTTACTGGGTATGTTTATTACAACGTATTTTAGACACAAAAAAACCTGCACTTAGCAGGTTTTTTATTGCTTTTTAAAAGCGGTATTAGCTGTTAGCGTCGCTAAATTCTTTACACGCTGCTTTATCGTTACACTCACCGTATAAATATAAAGAATGGTTTGTAAGTGTAATACCATTTTCTTCAGAAATTTCAAGTTGACGACGTTCAATCATCTCATCTTCAAACTCTACAACTTTGCCACACTTCAAACATACTAAATGATCGTGGTGTGTGCTTCCTGAAAGTTCAAATACTGATTTGCCACCTTCAAAGTGATGACGGCTTACAATACCCGCATCATCAAATTGGTTAAGTACGCGGTATACAGTTGCAAGACCAATTTCTTCACCTAGATCCAAAAGAATTTTGTAAACATCTTCAGCACTGATGTGTTGGTTATCTGGAGATTGTAAAATCTCTAATATTTTAATACGCGGTAAAGTTACTTTTAAACCGGCTTTTTTAAGTTCCAAGTTATGATCAGTCATTAAATCTGTCTCAATTTTATTTGGTTATACTAGACATCTTGCAAAGATGTACACGACACATTAGCAACAAACAGGATAACGTGCCTAAGCGTTAAGTGCAAAGAACAATTGATTTATATTGCCACTAAAGCTTAAAACGCTAACTGTTTGATAATTATTTAAACAGCTAGCGATATATGCAGTAAATTAGTCAGCTAATTCACTTAAACACATCTCTTCATATACTTGAGCAGACCATGCTTTAACACGTTGTTCTGTAAGCTCTGGTTGACGGTCTTCGTCGATACCCAAACCTACAAAATGCTTATCATCAGCCATGCCTTTAGATGCTTCAAAGTCATAGCTTTCGCTCGGCCAATGACCAACAACAATAGCGCCACGTTCAGTAACGATATCGTTGATCATGCCCATCGCATCTAAAAAGTACTCAGCGTAATCTTCTTGGTCTCCACAACCAAAAATAGCAACAAGTTTACCTTCAAAGTCTACTTCTTCAAGTTCTGGAAAAAAGTCATCCCAGTCACATTGTGCTTCGCCGTAGTACCAAGTAGGGATACCGAATAAGATTAAATCAAATTCAGCAATCTCTTCTTTAGAGCTTTTTGCAATATCATGAACAGCCACTAGCTTTTTACCCAATTCTTTTTGGATCATTTTTGCTACGTGTTCTGTGTTACCTGTGTCACTTCCGAAAAAAATGCCTACACTTGCCATGGATTTAAAACCTTTTATGTATCAATAGCCAATCTTTCTTGTAAAATCGTTTCAATCAGCGCACTGCGGCTAATATTTTGTGCATCTGCCATATCACTCAATGCTTGATATAACTGCGATGAAACTTTAAATTCAACACGCTTTAAGCCACGTGCTTTATCTCTTTTTATTTGATTACGTTTATTTACCTTTAACTGCATATCCCGTGAAAGGGGATTGGTTTTAGGTCTGCCTGGGCGTTTTTCGTATTCAAATAAATCGAGTGTAGTTCTATCTGTTTCTGACTTCGCCATGCTTAACCTACACCTGCGCCTTGCCAAAATACTTGAATAAGACCTTTAGCAATAAAGCCTGAACAACCTAAAAAGAGCACGCCCCAGACAATGTATTGTCCGAACTTAGGCACATTGCCACTTTTTAGTACGTCTTTAATTGCCATGCCGATGAATATGAAAATACCGGCTAAGCCAAAATACAACCCTAGGGTATCAAATTCGTTAATTAACTGACTGACCATCAACGTATAACCTTTAAATTAAACGGCGCGTACTATAGCATATAATTATTCATATATTTAGTGCGCAAAATCAAAAACACGCGATTAAAATTGCTTTAAACCGCAGTTAAAAAGTCGTTTATCGCTTTATTTACAGCAAGTGGCTTTTGAGCATGAAGCCAATGGCCTGCGCCATGAATTATTTTAGCCTTGGTATTTTTAAAGCGAGCCTTAATTGCAGTACGATGCTCGGGCAAAATATAGTCAGAATCATTACCTTTAATGAAAAGAGTATCGCATAAACAAGAATTATTTTCATTAACATTGGATGTAATTGTAGAATATTTTTCGTCAAGCACATTTAAATTAAATCGCCATGCAAAATGACCTTCTTCATTTTTAGCGAGGCTTTTAAGTAGAAACTGTCGAACTCCCAGTTCTTCTATGTAAGGCTGCATTAGAGCATCAGCTTGTTTTCTATCGTCAATTGATTGTGCTGAAACCGCTTTTAATGCCTGTAATATTTTTGTGTGCCGAGCAGGGTAACTAACAGGTGCTATATCAAGTACAACAAGCTTATTTACAAGTTCAGGATGTGTAAGCGCTAATTCCATTGCCACTTTACCACCCATAGAGTGCCCAACTAAATGTGCTTTATCTATGTTCAAATGTGCTAATAACTCAACAATATCTTGTGCCATTGCCGGGTAGTTCATTTCATCACTATGAGGAGAAAGCCCGTGGTTACGTAAATCAACGTTAATAACAGTAAAGTGTTCACTTAATGGTTTTGCTATTACATTTAGGTTTTCTAATGATCCAAAAAGCCCATGTATCAAAATAACATTAGGACCTTGCCCTTGTTGCTTGTAATTTAACTGCATACCCGCCTCCTGAAAATTTCGCCATAGTTTGCCGAGCATTGCTCTAAAAAGCAAAAAATACAGCGACTATTTATTAAATTGGGCTTTTGTTTGTTAAATCAACAACAATGAGGTAAATATTAATATGTTTACGGGAGTGCTTGTTGTAACTCGCATTTCTGATTGGTTTGGGTATAATCACACGGGAGAAAAAAATGTGACCCGTAATGACAGGAAGAACATGAAACAAATCGACATAGACGACGAGTTATATCAATATATTGCTAGCAATACGCAAAGTATTGGTGAAAGTGCATCCACTATTTTACGTCGTTTATTAAATCTGAGCGGCGAAAAAATTCAAACCGCAAACGTAGAACTAACTCAAAATAATCAAACTGCGACTACGTCTACCGCCACGTTAAAAAGCTCAGAGCCATCTGCTGCTGAGACTTCAAAAAAACAAACGCCTGTAGCTCACGCACCCGTGAAGCAAAAAAGCGATAATGTTTTTAATGTATTAAATAAAGAAGAGCTGGCAATGCAAAAAGGTGTTGTTGGACGCTTTTTGTTTATTTTAAGTGCATTTTACCGCACACATAAAACTGATTTTTCTGCGGTATTAGACATAAAAGGGCGTGACCGTGTTTACTTTGCTACTAGTAAAGAAGCTTTAGTAAATAGCGGTAGTAGTATGAATCCTAAAAACATAACCGATAGTGAATATTGGGTTATGACTAATTCTAATACAACGCGTAAAAAAATGATGCTTCATGAAGTTGCTCTTTGCCTTGGATATAGTGCAGAGCAAGCTGAAAAAATTCGCGATTACCTGTAAGGAAATATAATGGCTATTCACTCAGGCGCAGGCAAAACTGCTCCACAATCGGCACTGGTTAACGTACCTAAATTAGTATCTGCGTATTACTTAAATGAACCTGATCTTGAACAAAATCCAGAGCATTGTGTTGCCTTTGGTACCTCAGGCCACCGTGGTTGTTCTTACGATGTTAAATTTAACGAGTCACACATTCTAGCGATTACTCAGGCTATTTGTGATTACAGAAAACAAAATGACATATTTGGTCCGTTATTTTTAGGCAAAGACACACACGCATTGAGTGAAGCCGCATTTAACTCAGCAATTGAAGTATTAGTTGCTAACGAAGTGCAAGTGATAACGCAAGAAGACGGTGATTTTACACCAACGCCAGTTATCAGCCATGCCATAGTGAGCCACAATAAGCTACACCCAAATGAATTAGCAGACGGGATTGTTGTTACGCCTTCGCATAACCCTCCTGAAGATGGTGGCTTTAAATACAACCCACCTAATGGCGGACCAGCTGATACCGACGTCACTAAATGGATTGAAGACAGAGCTAATCAACTTTTACTAGAAGATTTAGTTGAAGTTGAGTTATTTCCATTCGCTAAAGCATCGCGTTCTGGCTTTATCCGCTACGAAGATTTAATGACTCCTTATATTGATGACTTAGCAAATATCGTTAATTTAAAAGCAATTAGCGATGCAGGTATCAAAATTGGTATCGATCCACTAGGTGGTTCAGGTATTAATTTTTGGCCAGTCATTGCAAAAAAATATAATTTAGATTTAACCGTAGTTAATGATGTTGTTGATCCACGTTTTGCTTTTATGCCACTTGATAAAGACGGCAAAATTCGTATGGATTGTTCATCACCTTATTCAATGGCAAATCTTATTGCACTAAAAGATGATTTTGATGTGTCTATTGGTAACGATCCTGACTACGATCGTCACGGTATTGTAACGCCAGATGGTTTAATGAATCCAAACCACTTTTTAGCAGTGGCAATCGATTACTTACTTAAACACCGTGATTGGAATGAAACCGTAGAAATTGGTAAAACATTGGTTTCTAGCTCTATGATCGACAAAGTAGCTGCTCGTAACAACCGTAAGGTTAAAGAAGTACCAGTAGGCTTTAAATGGTTTGTTGAAGGCTTAAGCAAAGGCAAGCTTGCCTTTGGTGGCGAAGAAAGCGCAGGTGCTGCATTCTTACGTTTTGATGGCTCTGTATGGTGTACAGATAAAGACGGCTTCATTATGGGTCTACTCGCTGCAGAAATACTTGCTGTGACAGGTAAAACGCCATCAGCGCTTTATAAAGAATTAGAACAAGAGTTTGGTTCTCCAATTTATAAACGCCTAGATGCACCAGCCACAAGCGGTCAAAAATCACGTTTAAAAGCATTGAGTGCTTCTGATGTTAAAGCAGATACACTTGCTGGCGAGCCTATTTTGCAAAAATTGACTCATGCACCCGGTAACGATGCCGCCATTGGTGGTTTAAAAGTGGTCACTGAGAATGGCTGGTTTGCAGCGCGTCCATCAGGTACTGAAGATATTTATAAAATATACCTTGAATCATTTAAAGGTGAAGAGCATTTAGCGTTACTTGAAAAAGAAGCTAAAAAGCTTGTAGATTCAGTTATAAGCTAACTTAATCTAATAATTTTAAAACGGCTGATTTATTCAGCCGTTTTCGTTTCTATACCTTGTGTATTTATAAAAATATATGCATAAGAGTCTACTCTCACATTATTTTTAAAGGGCTTATTATATGTCAGCCAATCCATCTTACTTAAATGAATTAAAACAAACAGGCGATTTTTTAACGCTTAGTCGTGACAACGAATGGCATTTAGATGCAGGTGAGTTTGTTTTAGATAATGGGACTTGTGTAAATATACACGATACCGGAGTCATTGAGTTTCAACCTGCTGTTATAACGTCAAAAGATGTAGTTTATTCAAGCGCTGTACACGGTAACGAAACTGCGCCAATTGAAATTTGTGATGCACTTATTAAACAAATTATAAAAGGCGAGCTGATACTTAAGCAGCGTGTTTTGTTTATTTACGGTAATCCACAATCAATTAATATTGGCCTGCGTTTTGTAGAAGAAAACTTAAATAGATTATTTAATGGTCACCATACAGTTGAAGGTGTACCAATGAATAATGAGCGAAACCGCGCTGCAAAGCTTGAGCAATACGTAAGCGATTTTTATACACGTGGCGAGCAAGGCAGTAGCCGATGTCATTACGACTTACACACTGCAATTAGAGGCTCTAAAAACGAAAAATTTGCTGTGTATCCATTTTTACATGGTAAGCCATGGAAAAAGTCGCAGCTACAATTTTTATTGAGTTGTGGTGTAAATACCGTGCTTATGATGAAATCTCCTGCAACAACATTTAGCTATTATTCGTCATTTATACACGGTGCTGATTCTTTTACGGTAGAGCTGGGTCAAGTTAAGCCATTTGGTCAAAACGATATGGCTCGCTTTGAAAAAACAAAGCAAACCTTAACTGCATTAATTAGTCAAAATGAAGTTAAATACCCTGAATTTAATGCAAACGATTTTGAATTGTTTGCTGTCCATCGCACAATAAATAGAACGCAGAACGATTTTAGCTTTCCTTTTTCTGACGATGCCGAGAACTTTACTGGCTTTGCGAAAGGTGAACTACTTGCAACCGACGGTGATACAGCGATTTACGCTGACGTTGAAGGAGAGGCTATTATTTTTCCTAATGCGAGCGTAGCATTAGGGCAAAGAGCACTCCTTACTGTTATTCCAATGGATATTGATAGCAATTTCGTCTAATTTAACTCATCAGACCACTATTGACTTAAAGTTAACTATATGATTACTATAAATTAAAGTAACCGTATCGTTAACTTGCCACTTATTTAACCAGTATTTGCTTTTGTTTCGTCCTAGATCTGTTGAATAACACTTTACGTTAACGTAAAGTGTTGGCAGCTTTAATTAAAGATAGTGCAGATGTTGCAAAGTTTAACCAGCAACAATCACCCACAATAATAATTTAAAGGGGCACTGTTTTACCGACAACAAAAGAAGGTAGGTTATGAGTAATCCAAATAACGTATCGCTGAATATTAACCACGAGCTTGAATTTATTGATGGTCAAGCACTTAATATTCCAACCCTTAGTATTTTAACTGAGGACGGCGACATTCATCCTAGTGCAACCGCACCTGACATTTCAAAACATACCGCTATTAAGTTATATGAAACAATGCGTTTTATACGTTTGTTAGATGAACGTATGCAAGGCGCGCAGCGCCAAGGCCGTGTTAGTTTTTATATGCAATGCCTAGGCGAAGAAGCCGCAGTTACAGCCTCTGCTGCTGCACTTGATCAAGACGATATGATCATGGCTCAATATCGTGAACAGGCAGCCCTGCATTATCGTGGCTTTACGCTTGATCAATTTATGAACCAAATGTTTTCAAATGAATTGGATTTAGGCAAAGGCCGTCAAATGCCAATTCACTATGGTTCTAAAGCGCTAAACTACATGACGATTTCATCGCCGTTGGGTACGCAAATACCACAGGCAACGGGTTATGCATATGGCCAAAAAATAAAGCACATCGACGTTAAAACAGGCGAGCTTGCCAGCACAATTGATAATGTGACTATTTGTTACTTTGGTGAAGGTGCTGCATCTGAAGGTGACTTTCATGCCGGTTTAAATATGGCCGCTGTTCACAGAGCGCCGGTTATATTTTTTGCACGTAATAACGGCTATGCAATATCAACCCCTGCTGATGAGCAATTTAAAGGCGATGGTATTGCCTCGCGTGGTGTGGGTTATGGCATTAAAACAATTCGTGTTGATGGCACAGATGCACTTGCTGTGTATGCGGCAACTAAAAAAGCACGCGAAATAGCCTCAACACAAGGTGAACCTGTACTTATTGAATCGATTGCTTATCGTTTAGGTGCGCACTCTACGTCAGACGATCCAAGTGGTTATCGCTCTAAAGATGAAGAAGCGAATCATCAAACGTGCCCTATTGATAAATTTAGAAAATGGCTGGTCAAGCAAGACTGGTTAAACGAAGAAGACGATATAAAAGCAAAAGAGTCGATTCGTGAAGAAATTTTAGCCGCGCTTAAACGTGCTGAAGTTGTTGCAAAGCCCGCTTTAGAAGAACTGGTATCTGACGTTTACGATACACCAATTCCATTATTGCAACGCCAGTACGAGCAACTAAAAGAACATATAAAACAGCATCCAGATGCTTACCCAGTAACCGCAGGGAGAATTAAGTAATGGCTAAAATGAACATGCTCCACGCAATTAACTCTGCTCTCGATATTACGATGAATGAACACCCTCAAGCCTGTATTTTTGGTGAGGATGTTGGTTACTTTGGTGGTGTATTTAGAGCAACATCGGGCTTACAAGAAAAGTACGGTAAACATCGTGTTTTTAATACGCCTTTAACCGAGCAAGGTATTTTAGGTTTTGCTAATGGTTTAGCTGCTTTTGGTGCGCCTGCATTGGCAGAAATTCAATTTGCTGATTATATTTTCCCAGCGTTTGATCAAATAGTAAATGAAGCCGCTAAATTTCGTTATCGCAGTGGTAATGAATTTAATGTGGGTAACTTAACTATTCGTACACCTTATGGCGGCGGTATTGCTGGTGGTTTATACCATTCACAATCACCCGAAGCCTATTTTGCGCACACACCGGGTTTGAAAGTAGTTGTACCGCGTAACCCTTACCAAGCTAAAGGTTTATTACGTGCATCAATTAAAGACGATAACCCGGTCATATTTTTTGAGCCTAAGCGTTTATATCGTGCATCAATTGGCGAAGTGCCAGAAGAAGATTATAGTATTGAATTAGGCACGGCTGAAGTAGTGCAAGAGGGTGCCGATATTACGCTTTTAGCGTGGGGTGCTCAAATGGAGATTATTGAAGATGCAGCAAAGCAAGCAAGTGAGCAAGGTATAAGCTGTGAAGTTATTGACCTTCGTAGTATTTTACCATGGGATGTTGAAACGATTGCTAAATCGGTTATTAAAACCGGCCGTTTAATCGTGAGTCATGAAGCGCCTATAACCAATGGCTTTGGTGCAGAGATAGCTGCAACAATACAACAAGAGTGTTTCTTGCACTTAGAGTCGCCAATTTTACGTGTATGTGGTCTAGATACTCCATACCCGCTGGCACTTGAAAAAGAATACGTACCGGATGCACTAAAAGTGTTGGCTGCAATTAAACAATCAATGGATTTTTAGGGGTTACCATGGCTAAAGATTTTATATTACCCGATATTGGTGAAGGCATTGTTGAATGCGAAGTAGTTGAATGGCTAGTACAAGAAGGCGATACCGTATCTGAGGATCAGCCAATTTGCGATGTTATGACAGACAAAGCATTAGTACAAATTCCGGCAGTGCATGATGGCGTTATTTCAAAGCTATATTATCTAAAAGGTGAGATTGCTAAAGTACATGCCCCTTTATTCGCTATGGATGTAGCAGGTGAAAGCATTAGCAATGAAGTAGTACAAGAGCCAGTACAAGCTGAAAATAAAACTAATGATGCAGCTGATGTGGTTGAGGACTTTATATTACCGGATATTGGTGAAGGTATTGTTGAGTGTGAGATTGTTGATTGGTTAGTTGCTGAAGGCGACGAAATAGAAGAAGACCAAGCGGTTTGTGACGTAATGACCGACAAAGCATTAGTACAAATTCCGGCAAAATATACAGGCACAGTAAAAAAACTATATTACCAGAAAGGTGAAATAGCAAAAGTACATAGCCCGTTGTTTCAAATGACAATTGCAGGCAGTGCAGCAAAACCAAATGTTGATATAAACCAAGCGGTCGTAAAGGCTCAAACTAATGCCGTCGCGGAAAAAGTTGCCCCTGTTAAAACACAGCAAACTGCTAAAGTTATCAATCAAAAAGCGGTTGCATCCCCCGCAGTTCGTCGTAAAGCTCGTGAGCTAGATGTTGATTTAACCTGTGTACCAGGTAGTGGTAAAAATGGCCGTATTTACAAGCAAGATATTGAAGAGTTTGTAAAAGCCGAAGTGCCAAATACTATTGATACTTCACCGCTTAATAGCGATGCTTCTCAAAGTGCAGTACAAAACCAAACACAGAATCAAAGCGGTGGCGTACGAGTAGAGCAAATTAAAGGCATTAAAGCGGCCATGGCCAAGCAAATGGTAGCTTCCGTTTCAACTATTCCGCACTTTACGTTTAGTGATGAAATAGACTTAACACAGCTTATAGCTTTGCGTAGCGCTTTAAAAGAGCAGTACAAAGCACAAGGCGTTAAGCTCACCATGATGCCATTTTTTGTAAAAGCACTCTCGCTAGCAATGAAAGAGTACCCTGTACTTAATTCAAAAGTGAACGATGAATGCTCAGAGCTTACCTATTATAACGATCATAATATCGGTATAGCGGTTGATTCTAAAATTGGCTTGTTAGTGCCTAATATTAAATCGTGCCAGAGTAAAAGCATTGTTGATGTGGCAAATGATTTAACCCGCTTAACTCATTCTGCGCGAGAAGGCCGTGTTGCACCCGATGATTTAAAAGGTGGGACAATTAGCATCTCTAACATTGGTGCTATTGGCGGCACTATTGCGACCCCTATAATTAATAAACCAGAAGTGGCTATTGTTGCGCTAGGTAAACTGCAGCATCTACCGCGTTTTGATGAAAGTGGGCAGGTTGTGAGTAAAGCTATTATGCAAGTGAGCTGGTCTGGCGATCATCGCGTTATTGATGGGGGCACTATTGCTCGCTTTAATAACCTATGGAAATCGTACTTAGAAAACCCATCGGCAATGATGATGGCTATGAGTTAATAGCTAAATTGTTAATATGTAATAAAAACCAGCTTTTAGCTGGTTTTTTGTTTTAATATCAGCTGTTTTTAATTAAGATACAAATGTTACTAAAAAGTAATTAGATTAACCCCGTTAGGGAATATAAAAAATAACACTAAGGAAATTTTATGGAACATTATATGAACGCGTTGCGTAGCTACGCAGATTTTTCAGGCCGTAATCGTCGTAAAGCATTTTGGATGTTTATGCTAATTAATATTATTTTTTCGCTTTTAACAAGTGTTATAGATGGTATTACAAACACAATGTTCGTAAGCTCTATTTATAGCTTAGCGCTATTTATTCCTGGCTTAAGTATTGGCGCTCGTCGTCTACATGATACAGGCCGTTCAGGCTGGTGGCAGCTACTTTGGTTAGTGCCAGTAATCGGCTGGATTGTATTAATTGTTTTTCTTGCGCAAGATTCGCACGAAGGTGAAAACGATTTTGGTCCAAATCCAAAAGAATTAGCAGTAGAACCAACTACTGTATAAGTAAGAATAACTTAACATGTTAAAAGCTCAGCAATTGCTGAGCTTTTTTGTTTTTTTATTTCTCATTCTTTTAAATTTCAGCAAAAAAATACAACCCATAACCAACTATTAATGCGGGAATAGACGTATAAAGTGTAGCAATAACTGCAGCTTTAGGCGCCATTGCTATTGCTGGAAATAACGCATCACCATCGTTAGAAATTGCGTTTCCTGCTAAAGCACTAAAGGGAATAATGCCTTGAATATAAAGCGTTGTAACAATTATTTGCGGACCACAACCAGGTAAAAAACCAATAAGCACTGCAATTAATGGGGCCAAATAGGCGTAATGTACAAACCACGTTTTTAAATCAAGTCCTGCAATGTTAACCAAAATCTCAAATAGCATAAAAGAGGCTACAACCCATGCCGTTACAAAATGGGTATCTTGTAATACTTTTATTATTTTAGAAGGGGGGTTACATGCATCGTCTTCTGACGTTACTTCTTGATAGCTTTCACCTCTTGACGAAAGTGCCCAAATACTAACAATAAATAAAGCCATTAATGCACCAAATAGCGTAATTACAGTACTTGTGTTTGAACCAAACTGTGAAAAATCAACATTAAACGCAATCAAAAAGGCAATTATAAGGCTTGGGATAACTGCTACCATCCAAACCGGTTTACTGATTTTAATAATGTTAGTTGAGAGTATTTTAATTTGGTGCTTTTGTTCTTGCGCTGTTGGGCGTAAAAAGTCTTTTTTGTGTATTGTATTAACCAGTAAACCACTGAATGTACCCACAACTAACCCTATTCCCATAATTAACAAGCCTTCAGTAGGGCGGGTAGCAAGTAATAAAAATGCTGCATCGCCCATTGTAGCTGTTAGCACAGCAACAATAGCCCCAAAGCTTGCTTGGCCTTTTGTAAATTGAGTAACCACAATAATAGCCCCACCACAGCCAGGTAATGCACCTAAAACCGCTGCAAAGCTAATTTCTAAGATAGGGGACTTGGCACTTAAATAACTAAGCTCTAATTGAGGTAAGTGTTCTATAGCGTAGTAATAAATTAAAAGGGTAGCAGCAACAAACACACTCACTTGAAAAAATGCATCACTCAGTGCGGTCATTGTTATTTCGCGTAATTGCGGTATTGCAAGGCAAGTTAAAATAAATAAAGGCAGCAGTAAGCGTTTATTTTGGCTCAAAAATCGTTTTGAGGCAGGAGTAATAAAACCAATGTGAGGGAGTGAAATCATACAATGCGACCTAATAAATTAACTAGGTCACACTGTATATTTTAATTAAATGATAATCAATATCATTTGCATCTATTTAAATCGATTACTCTGTTTGAGTTTTTCGATAGCCAAATCTAAGTTAGTTTAAATTTGAATTAAAGGCTGTGATTAAATTGGGCTACTTACGCTGAAATTCAGAGTTTGTATTCCACGTTGGCCACTGTTCTGTTTCAGAAATATCAAAACCTACTTTATAAAATAATTGTAAGTCTTGTACAGCACCCGATAAATCCCATTCATCACGGTAACGGTCACATGGTTGATGGTAACAACCGCGAAGTACTAAACTCATACGTTTACGGTAATTAGCCGTTTCTTCATCAGCAGCCACTGTGCCGCCACCTGCGTACATGGCCGGAATGCCCATGTTTGCAAATGCAAAGTGATCAGAGCGATAATAGCCACCAGATGACGGTTTAGGATCACCTGATATTGTTCTGCCTTGCTCTTTAGCCGCAGTTTCTAAAAACTCATCCATTTGTGATTTACCAATACCAACCACATTCATGTCTTTTACTTTGCCTAATAAATTTAAGCTATCCATGTTTATGTTAGCGACTGTTTTATTCGCTGCAATCACGGGATTTGCCGCATAGTATTTAGACCCTAATAAGCCTTGCTCTTCAGCAGTTACTGCTAAAAATGTCATTGAGCGGCTAGGGTGCTTTGGTAATTTAGTAAAGGCTTCAGCTACTTCAATTAGCCCAGCGGTACCCGTTGCATTGTCGTGAGCACCGTTATAAATTTGATCGCCTTTACGTGTTTTATCTGTACCTAAGTGATCCCAATGAGCTGAGTAAATAACATGCTCATCTGGTTGCTCGCTTCCTGGTAACGTAGCGATAAAGTTATACGACACCGATTTTTTAATCGTGTTTTTAATACTAACAGAAGCAGTTAAATCGCCCATATCAACATGGTAAGCACCTTTAGCTGCGTTTTCTTTCGCAGTATCGAAATCTAATCCTGCTTTAGTAAAAAGCTCTTTTGCTACGTCAGTTGTAACCCAGCCTTCAACGGCTACGCGGTCCATATTGTTGTTTTCTTTTTGAAAACCAAACTGCTCGCCGCTCCACGAGTTTTCAACAACCGACCACGGGTAGGATGCAGGTGCTGTTTCATGAATAATAATTGCACCTGCGGCACCACGGCGACTCGCTTCTTCGTATTTGTATGTCCAACGCCCATAATATGTCATTGCGTCGCCAGTAAATAAAGCAGGGTCTTTTGTTGCAAAACCCGGATCGTTAACCAGCATTACAACCGTTTTGCCCTTAACGTCTAAACCTTCGTAATCATTCCAATTGTATTCAGGTGCGTTAACGCCGTAGCCTACAAATACAAGTTCAGAGTTTTCTATGCCTTCTTGAGCACTTATGCGGCTGCTACCCATAACCATGTCTTTTTTGTATTGGTAGTCTTTACCACCAATACTAAGCACCATATTCGAATCTGCTTCTAAAGAAACTAATGGCACTTCTTGTAAGTAACTGTCGCCATTACCTGGTTTTAAACCTAAAGCTTTAAACTGCGCAGTTAAATAATCAAGTGTTAGCTTTTCGCCAGGTGATGAAGGAGCACGACCACCAAATTCGTCTGATGCGAGTACTTTTACATGTTTAGCCAGTTCATCAGCTTGAATACTGTTATAACCATTTGTTACATCAGTAGGTGTAATACTTGTTGTTGCGCAACCTGCTAAAACAGCGGTAGCGAGGAGTGTGAGAGAGAAATAATGTTTCATGTCAGCTCTTTTTTTGTTTTAAGTTGTGATTAGTATATTAACTTCTATTAAGTAGAACCAGTTTTTGCGGTAAACTTCTCGTAAATTATAGGCATAAATTGTTAAAGGTTTAAATGAAGCGTTTTACTCCCCCCGAGCAGTGGCAAATCAGTAGTTTAGAAACAGGTGCATTTGCGCATTTACGTGAGCTGTTTAAAGTTAACGAACTAACAGATTGGCCGGCGCCGCAGTGGTTTTCTCCATTTTTAACCGCTATTAATGCGAATAATATTCCTATTACTTTTGAAGATGATGCAAAGGTAGATTTTGGCGATCGTTATTACGAACAAGTTATTTTTGAAACGGGTGTTGTACCTACACGCAGTGAGAATTGGCATGACTTATTTGGTGGCTTTATTTGGTGTTTATTTCCTAAAACCAAAGCACTTATAAACCAGCGTCATGTGCAAGATATAGCTGAACATGGTTTGCAAAAGCGTACTAAGCATCGTAATGCACTAACTCTCTTTGATGAATGTGGTGTTGTATTAGCTATAAGTGAGAGAAAATGGCAGCAGTGGCTTTGCGATCATCAATGGAAAACAGCATTTGTTGAACACAAACATGAGTGGGGTAAAACAATAAAACCTTTTATGTTTGGCCATGCAAATTACGAAATGCTCACCAAACCTTATATAGGCTTAACAGGTAAAGCGTTATTTGTTTGTGTACCTAATGAAATATTTTGTAAAGATTTAGTAACTCAATACCAGTACCTTGACCAAGCCCTTTATGAGATGATTAATATAGATAACTGCTTAGCTGATAACAAACAGCTTTCACCACTGCCTTTATTAGGTGTGCCAGGCTGGCATGACGAAAACAAAGACGACTCTTTTTACAACAATACAGATTATTTTAGAGCGAAACGAAGGATACGAACATGATAGAAGTTGCTGGGCTTAAAAAGAAATTTAAGCTAACTAAAGATCACAAAAAAAATAAAATAGACGACATCGACCCTCGTGAAGATAAAGATTACTTTCACTCAGTACGAGATGTGAGTTTTAGCTGCGCAAAGGGTGAAGTACTTGGGTTGCTAGGCCCAAATGGTGCGGGTAAAACAACTACACTTAGAATGATTTCAACCGCGTTAAAGCCCGATGAAGGCTCAATAACAATTGCCGGAAACGACATTGTAAAAAAACCGCTACTGGGGCGTAAGTCTATCGGTTTTTTATCGGGCTCTACCGGTTTGTATGGCCGCTTAACTGTAAAAGAAAACATAGAGTATTTTGCAAAGCTTCACGGTATGAGCAAAAGCGATATTGCATCGCGTTGTGATGAGCTATTTACATTGCTTGATATGCATAAGTTTGTAGATAAACGCGCAGAAAACCTATCAACAGGTATGAAGCAAAAAGCAAATATTGCGCGTGCTGTTGTGCATCGCCCAGCAGTTGTTGTACTTGATGAGCCAACAACGGGTCTCGATATAATGACCACGCAAACCGTTATTCAATTTATTAAGGGTTTAAAGGCGCAAGGTACTCCTGTTATTTTTTCTACCCATCATTTAGATGAAGTTGCACTTTTATGTGACCGAGTCGCTGTAATTAACGAAGGTATTAGCTGCTTTGACGGAACAGTAGATGAATTTAAACAAGCAGGTAATAGTGATGAGCTTAATCAAGCGTTTATGAACATATTAACGGAGAAACATGATGTTTGAAGTATATAAAAAGGAATTAAAAGAGCTCCTTCGCGACAAAAAAACCCTTATGTTTGTTGTGTTGCTGCCAGTACTTATTTTCCCAATAATATTTGCTATTGTTGCTTTTATTGGCACCCAAGCTGCACTTGACGCCGATCAAAAAGTAAATACATACGTAATTATTAACGGCGAATATGCACAAGAATTTACTGACAAAGTGTTTTACCATAAAAGCTTTGAACTTTATAATGGTAGTAAAACCTTTAATACAATAGAAGATCTCAAAGCAGGTGTTACCGCCGGCGACATAGATATGGGGATTTACTTGCCAAGTAATGCCGTAAAAACTCTCGACAATGGTGAGCAAAGCAAATGGCAAGTTGTATTTAACGATGCTAAATCAATAAACTATTTATTCGATCGGGTTAAAGAACTTGCTCAGGAATACAGTGACGTACTGCAAGCTGATAAGTTAAAAAGCTTTGGGATAGAAAGGTCTGCGCATAAAGCTATTCTTGACCCTATTGAAGTTGTCAAAGTAGATACAGCCGATAAACGTGAAAACTTAGGTGAAAAAATAGGCGCCTATTTACCTTATTTACTTATCCCATTGGTTTTAATGGGGGCTACTTACCCAGCAATAGATTTAGGTGCCGGCGAAAAAGAGCGCGGCACGCTAGAAACACTCCTACTAACACCCATTACACGTACAGAATTGGTGCTCGGTAAATTTATAACATTACTTACTACCTCTATTGCATCAACCACTATTACGATTGTGAGTATGGGGTGTTGGGTTGCAGTTGCATTAGCATTTGCTGACTTAGATTTCATTAAAACGGCCTTCGGTACGCTAGCGGTTAGTGATTTACTGATGATTTTTTTACTTTTACTTCCGCTGGCTGCCATATTCTCTTCTTTAGCGTTAGCTATCTCAATTTATGCGCGTACATTTAAAGAGGCACAAAATTATATGCAGCCTTTAAGTATGGTCGTATTTTTCCCTATCATTATTTCAATAATGCCAAATATGGAATTGACTGCTAAAACCGCGTTTATCCCGGTAACAAACGTTGCATTAGCCATTAAAGACATAATTAAAGGCACAGTTGATTATACCTTTGTAGGGCTAATATTTTTAGCAACCGCACTTATTGCAGGTGCGTTACTAGCATTTTGTGTTAAATGGTTTAACCGAGAAGATGTATTATTTAGGTAAGAATTTATTGGTAATAAAAAGCATCACTTTAGTGATGCTTTTTTGTTTTTGAAGCCAATTTTTAAAGTGGTTTGTATTCGGTGATTAAATAGTTTAAATTTATGGGCTGAACTATGGATTATAAAACAAGGATGGATTCTTGAAAGCACACCTATTATATATCTCGCTATTTAGTGTAAGCAGTACTTTTAGTTTACTCACGTTTGCAACACCTTCACAAGTAAAAACAATTCAGCCAGCCCCCCACGTAGGTACTTGGCTAAATAAAGATGAAGACGGCGATGGTGTGCCTGATGAACAAGATGATTACCCGTTTGATGCAAACTTAGCTAAAGCGAAGTACTATCAAGAAACGGAGTTAAACGACAATTTAGCCAAAGCAGAAAACCTGACTTCAGAGATCCCATACTTTGTTTCAGGTGTAGTGCAGCATACAGCTGATTTAGATTTATTTAAATTCACAACAAATAAGGCTGAGCGTGTATCTGTTGTACTAAACACGACTAACTCAATTTTCAGGCCTAACATTTTTATATTCAATTCAACTGGTTCGTCGGTAGAAGAAATTAAATCAAACTTTACTGCTATTGGTAATATTGGAGCTGCATCTAATTTTACACTTCCAGCTGCAGGTACTTATTACTTAGCTATTACGGATGATGATGCGCGAGGAAATACGGATTTTTCATATAAAGCAAAACTCTTTTTTGATGTAGATATAGATTACATAGATGATGGTCTAGAGCCTGCTTTTGGCTTAATTGTGGACGATATAGACTCTGATAAAGACAGAATTTTCGACGGTACAGAGTTTTATGTTTATTTAGATATTAATACATATTCACATGATGTTGACTTGGATGGTATTCCTAATTGGCTGGATGATGATAGTGATGCAGATGGCATACCAGATAAAATCGAAGGTGTTTCAGACCAGGATCAAGATGGTTTGGGCAACTTTGTAGACCTTGACTCAGATGGCAATGGAAATGTCGATAAAAATGAAGTTAAGGATATCCTTATTTCTTTCCCAGCCGATACTGATGGAGACAGAGTACCAAATTATGCTGATGTTGATGACGATAACGATGGGTTACTTGACTTAAATGATGCTAACCCATTAAAAATAGTCGACTCAACTTTCCCTGGCGAAGCTGATTATAAAGAAATAAGCACTATAAATTATATTTTTAAGGGCCAGTCGTATAACGGGCTTTTTGTAGAGAATGGGACGCACAAAATAAAGGGTAGAGGTCTTGATACCGAGGGTATACTCGTATTCAAACGAGCTAAAAATTTACCGCCTATCAATAAAAAAGTATCATCAATACAAGATGTTACCTTTGTACTCCCAGAGTATACCCAATCTCTGTTTTATTTTGCTAAGGGTAAGCGTTCCAACTCAATTAATGTGAATAAATCAAACCGTAATCTTCCCTTAGTATTAAAACCTAAATTTGATTACTATTCGGTGGGTGACACTGTAGGCCTATCGGGTCAACATTTTTCTGATGATACGCTTGTTTTTATTAATGATATAGAGGTTAAACCTTCAATTAAAAATGAAGAAAAGTTGACCTTTGTTGTCCCTGATGGTGCTAGCTCTGAAGCTAGATTAACTGCCAAAACAACCTATGGGACAAGCAATACAGTTGCAATTAATATTGGTGATGAAGTATTTTTAGATTACAGCCAATTGAACATACCCAATGAAGTATTAGCACCATTATTAGTAACTTCTTTAAAAACACCGACCAACCAAGAAGAGTATGTTGGCGATGATTTAAACATTAACTATTTTTTTGGTGGTGTTAGTGATGTTGTTATGTCACTTTATATTGATGAAAATGGTCGCCCTCATGAATTTATTAATACAGTTGTTTTTCAAGCAGATAAAAGTATTGTGATTACGCCAATTCATATAGCAGCTTCTACAGTTTGGTATAGTGGTGCTTTAGGTAATAACATAGAACAGGGAAGGTGGAAGGAGACCTTTAAAACAATTAGTTCTAACGAAGACGTTAAAGTATTTGCCAACTTTATTGAATCAAATTTAAGTAACCCACGTTTCATAGATGATAATTCATCCAAGTATCAATCTTTGTTAAATAAAGCAATAGCGAGTTCAAAAAACTCAATATCCAACTGATAAGCAGCATCAATAAGTTATTTATTTTTAAAACAGTAAAAACCAAAACTTAGTTAAGGATAATTATGAAACTCTATAAATTTTTACCATTGTTTTTATTTTTTTCTTACTCCGCGAGTGCGGTACCTAACAAAGAATTTTTTGTTGAAAAGTGCTACGACAATGCTATAAAAATTGTGAACAAGGATTTTGATTCATATATAAAGGACTTTCACCCCAATGCTGAGGCAAAAGAAAAAGCTAAAAAGTACTTAAATAAAATGTTTTTAAAAAAGCAGCTAAGTATGATGAGTCTATTAAAACAGCAGATTATAAAAATGAAGAATTCATAATTATAAATGAAAAAGAAAATAACTTTTTGTTTGATATAGAAAAAAAAGTTCAAGTGGGAATTGGCTTTTTAAATATAAAAACCGGCCGTTCTCATTTTATTTGTGAGTTTGGTTTGGATAAAGATACAAAAGAATGGTACAAGACGAGCATTTAATGTGTGAACCATTACATACTGATCAACCAAAATTAAAACTTAGTTAAGGATAATTATGAAACTCTATAAATTTTTAACATTACCATTATTATTATCTAACCTTGCTTATGCTGAGTCGGAGAAAGACTTAATTACTAAAATGTGCCACGACAATGCTATAAAGATCGTAAATAAGGATTTCGATTCCTATATACAAGATTTTCATCCAAAGGTTCAAGCTGTAAATAAGGCTAATTCATTTTCATATATGAAAAAGAAGTTTCTAAAAAAAGCAGCTAGATATGATGATTCGATTAAAACAGCTGATTACGAACGTACATTGTTTATATTAATAGATGAAAAAGATAAAGACTTTTTATTTAACATAGAAAAAAAAGTTCAAGTTGAAATTGGGTTTTTAAACATAGAAACAGGAAGTTCCCATTTTCTCTGTGACTATGGCTTAGATAAAGAAACTAATCAGTGGTATAAAACTAGTCTTTAATCAGTTTCTTATATTAAGCACATAGCTTATTGCACAAGAACAATTGAATTGTGTGATTTTTGAACGGCAAGAAAAATAACACTAAAAACAATAACATGCTGGAGTTTAATAAAGTACTTAATTTGAGCGCTTAAGATTCTTAGCGAAAATAAAGCCACGCTTAATTTTTATGGTGAATCAGTGGTGAATCAGTGGTGGATCATGGTGTAAGTTATGAAGCATGAACTGTTGGTCCTGTAGAGTTTGAATACTCATTGTAAATTGGTTTACTAAATAGCTTTTGGGCGTACCGCAATACACAAAAAAGAAGGAACTTTTAAAACGTGAAAGACTCACTCTCGCACTCTATTTACAATAATGTAAAAAACATGCCAGTTTTTGCACATAATGATAATTATAAACTAAAAAATACGGGGCGCTGGCCAAAAAAAACAACAAAACAGTGGGTGTTCTTTTGTGTAATAAATACACTCGTTGCCGTTATTCTTGGATTAATCGGCATAGACCTTACCCCTAACAAATATCCTACCTATTCTGATCCACAACTAATCCAATCAATAGTTTTAAATTTATTACTCATAAATACAATCCGCTTTGTTATATGGGTTAACCATAGTATTAAATGTGCCAAAGACTTAACCGTTGATAAACATACAGGCTGTGTAGAACCCATTGATTTAACGAAGTCAGTTAAAGTTACGGTAAAAGTATTTCCGACTAAAAGTACTCAATTTAAAATTATTACCGGGGCGGTAGTTGAATACCAAAACAATCAAAAACAGGTTTTTAATCGCTTATCGATATTACAGCTTCCTGAATTTGTAGACTGGTTAAAAGAAAAGCATGATGTAAGTATTGAATTTAAAACATCTTTAATTACAAAGATCCCTCTCTATTTTTTATTGTTGACCATTTTTTGCTTAATGATTTTGTTATTTTTTATCTAACCCGTCAAAGGGATATTTGATTTTATAAAAGAGGCTTTATGGACTTTTTGTGTAATAAATTTAGGCGATTTACTAACTCGTATTGTGCGGATGAACGCCTTAAGAAAGATAGTAAGGCCGATTTAACAACGTATCCTTTATTAAAAAACTTCACTAAAAAGCAACTCTACCTACACAGTGTAATAGCTTACATCGTTGGATTTTTATTAACCTGTTTTTTTATAAGTGAAGGTCGGGTGTACGATACTAATAATAGGCCTGAATATGTTGTACTTTATTTTATCGGCTTTTACTTTGCTATTTTAATTGCAGTTTTGTTTTTTAAACGTGGCAGTAAACAATCAATTACTCTGTATCAAGACTATTTTGAATTCAAAGATACTGGCAATGTAAATAAAAAACTTTACTATCGGGATATTGAAGAGGTAACCGTGGGTAAGTTTGATTACACCATAGTAAAGCGTATTCGCGGAACGGTTAGTCGCCATGAAAATATTAAACTCCCATTTTTTACTCATGCTACATTTTTATTTACTAATAAAGACACGCTGACAATTAATCGTATAAACCTTTTTATGTTACCAGAAATGGTAGAGGTAATGACCAAAAGAACAGCTGTTGAAGTATCTTATTTATTTCCACCAGTCATTAAGGCTATAGCAGTCATGTTTGCAGCATTGTTTTTAACTGTACTCACAAGCATAGTTATTGTGCAAACATACTTAGGTTGATAGGCGTTAATTGTTACTTTAACTTAGTTAAATTGGCCGTTGGTATTTAGGTCAAAAACCCTAACTTAATAAGGAAGGCTTGGCCTTCCTTATTTATCATAGAATTCATTTGTCGTGTTGGTGTATCAATGAGTTACAAATTACAAAAAAAAAGTAATGAGCTGCTAATATTTACAGATAATGGCGGTGTCTCAGGGGTTATATTTCACTTTTTTTTGATGTGCTTAGGCGCATGGCTAATTTATATCAGTGTAATAGGTATATATAAAACAGGTGAGCTGGTTTGGTCCAGTATAATAATTTTATTGGGCTTGATGCTGTGCACGCCGGTATTAAAAGTCAATAAAGTAATACTAAACGCTAAAAATAAAGATATTGTGAGTACACGCTTTTGGCTTGGCTTTATTACTAAAAAAAAGCATATTATTAATTCACAGTTATCCCTAGTTGAAGTAAGTGGCTTTACAACCGGTGAGTTTGAAAAATTCTTTGATCCAGAAAAGCCAGTACTGGAGCATTTTTCAATGAAGTTTTTTAGTTATCCAGAGCTCACAATGAACATGGCAATACTTTCAGATATTTTAAAATCAGTTGCTTTTTTAGAGGCCCATTTTGATACTGATTTAGCGCTAGTTGCTGGAAATCGTAGGCATAAATTAAGTGTTGATGGTTTAAAAACTAAAAGCACAGAGTCAGCTGATATTCCTAATGATCGTTACTTTAAACAAAGCAACGGTGGTGAGTTAATAATAACAGCTAGACCCGTAACATCACCGCAATTTTGCTCGCTCTTAATGTTAATTTGGTTGTTTACATTATTTACTATTTGGTTTTTATTTAATCATGAACACCTTGTAGGAGCTCAATATTTACCAGCATTTGTTCAGTCAGTTTTATCAGTAATATTAATTGTGTTAGGGGGTTATTTAAGTACGTTAGTTATGGGCCGGAAACGGTTTAAAGTCAGTAATGAAGCCTTAATAATTAAAGCTACAGGGGCCAAAAACAAAATTATAAAGTTAGGCGATGTTTGGGGCGCTGCCAAAGTCGCGCGAAGGACTTACCTGTTAACTAAATCTGGCGCGATTTGTTTAGGTTACAACTTACCAAGAAAATACAGTATGGCCATACATGATTGGTTTGCAAAATCTATCGATACATAGATGGCTATAGGTGTGTTAGCTTGAATGGCTGTATTAATTTAGGTACGATAGCTTTATGAATTAAATAGAATTAGTTTTAGACAAATAATTAATACTTTTACGGACTAACAAAACAAGGATGGATTCTTGAAAACCCAACTATTATACCTTTCATTGCTAAGCGTCAGCTGTGCTTTTAGCACGCTAACATATACAACACACGTTCACGCAAAAACACTTCAAGCATCCGCACATGTAGGCACGTGGCAAAATAAAGACGAAGATGATGACGGTGTACCTGATGAGCTTGATGCTTATCCTTTTGATGCAAGTAAAAGTGAATACGAATTTGTTAAAGAAGAAGAATTTAACAACAATAATGATGTAGCGACTGTCGCACCTGAAAAGTTACCAATTAAACTTTTTGGCCGAATTCAGCAAGCGAACGATCAGGATTATTACAAAATTAAGCTTAAAAAAGATGTCGCAGTAACCGTACTTTTATCTTCTTCAAGTAATGAATTTGATCCTGGTATGGCAGTAATGGATAGCTCTGTAGTGGCCATTCAGTCGTGGGAACCAAACTTTACAGCTGTAGGTAAGTACAAGCGGGCAATTCAAGTTAAGCCGTCTGAGTCTGGCACTTATTATATTGTTATTAATGATAAAGAGTTTAGAGGTAAGCAATCATACGATTACCAATTGCATGTGTTTGTAGATGAGGATGTAGATGCAATTGATGACTCTGTAGAGCCTGCTTTTGGACTGCAAGGTTATACGCAGGATACTGATGGCGATGGCATTAATGATGGTACTGAGTTTTACGTGTTTAATTTAGATTCAGCGTATGCCCATGATGTTGATAATGACGGCACACCAAACTGGCTCGACGATGACTCAGATAATGACGGCATTAAAGATGTACTTGAAGGTGCGCTTGATTTAGACGAAGATGGCTTGGGTAATTTTGTAGACTTAGATTCCGATGCAAACACAATTATAGATAGTAAAGATGCGGGAAATCCTCAAAGACCTTTGAATCATGATAAAGACCAATTTGGCAACTTTATAGATTTAGATGACGATAACGATCTAATTTTAGATGTTAATGATCCTGAGCCCTTAAACTCAGCCTCAAATGGAGGGTATGGTACAGATAGCTATTTAGAAGTGAGTAATATTTATTACTTATTAAATGGCAGTCAAGAAATTGAAGGCGTTATTTTAGCTAACCAAAAACACCGTGTTTACGGTGAAAACTTAGCAACTGGCTTTTTAAATTTCAATATTGAAGGCTGTACAGTACCCGTAAATATAGCTGTTAATGCTAATGGGAAAGATTATGTAGATTTTGTAATGCCGCGCAATGCAACTAGCATTAGTTATAGTGCAGCAAATATACGTACAGCACCTATTGCACTTTCGTTTAATCAACAATTCTCGCCGATAATAGTGAGTCAAGGTGTTATAGAATCTTCAGCGAATCAGGAAGTTACTTTATCTGGAATAAACTTTTCAGACGATACTTTAGTGTATTTAAATGAGGTAGAGCTTACCCCTTTAGCAACTTCTCCTACTAGCTTAAGTTTCACCGTTCCTACAAATGCTGAATCAGGCAAGTTATATTTAAAAAACAGTTATGGAAAAAGTAACACATTTAAAATTGCTATATTTAGTGAAGCAACACTAACGATAGATAGCTCCCTGCCTTTTGCTGATACTAAAGTGGTTGCAAGTACATTTATTTCTGGCATAGAAAAAACAGTTGGTTTTAACAACAGCGTTGCCGTCGTGCCTGTATCTAGCAATAACGCCACAACAATTACCTTATATTTTGGTGATGAACAAAAGTATTATTTAAATGCACTTTATTTAGGGCAGGCAGATTTACAAATCACACCACGATTTATTGCTGCATCTACTGCATGGGGCTTAAGTGGCATGAACCAAACACAACAACTCGCAAAATTAAGAGCTTTATTCACACAAGCACTTAAGCTAGATGAAGTGATTGAGTTTGCAGATTATATTATAAAAAATAATAACCAATTACATAAATATAAAACCAAAGAATTTACGACTTTAAAATGGGCGGCTGCGGATGCAATTACTGCTCATATTAAAAAATAAAAGGACATTTTTATGAAAAACAAATTAATCACACTTTTAATTACGGGGCCTTTAATCAGCTCATCTTTTTTATCAATGGCTAGTGAAGTGCCAACAAAAGAGTATTTTAATAAACGCTGTATGGGCGCATGGCAAAACATTAAAGCCGGAGACCGAGAGGCTTTATTTGCAGAGTTACCACCTAAATTACAAAACTGGAATGAAGGTAAAACAGCATGGAAGCAAGTTGATAAAGCAATAAAAAACTACAAAGAGGATTGGGAGCAATTAAATTTAAATAATTTGAAAATCACGTTGTTAGATACCGCCGGAGAAGATCCTAATGGTAATGAATTAGTATCAGGTTTACAGAGTTCAGTAGATAAACGAATGGCTCGTTTTTACCCTGAAGCCACTCGTGAATTCACATTATTTTACACTTTTATAAATAAAGAGCACAACGGGAGCAAATCATGCTCATTTTTAGAGTTTGATAACGAATGGTATATGTATCATAGACTACTTTGATTATTATGAATTTTATATCTGAAAAACTTAAACATACATTCCAAGTCTGTTTTGCACACAAGCGCTGGGTGCCTTATACGCGAATAAAATCGTTTTTAGGTATGTTACTGGGCGCTTTTGTCGCCTCTTTTTTTGTTGATGGCCAACCAAGTTACTCAAACGCTGACCAAACATTGAATACTATGTTTGTGGTTACCCCGTTTTTGTTTTTTGGGTTGGTGCTATTGCAATCCTCGTTACAAAAAACATTTTACAACGCCGATGTATTTATCACGCGCAAAGGTTTAACCATGCCAGATTTTAAAGGCGAGCGTGAAGTGTTTATTGCTTTTAAAGATATAGAGGCAATGTATATTAATTACTTCCCGTTGACGCCGCTGCTATGGTTTGGTCCATACATAAGTACGCATTTAGCGATTAAATCAGTCAATGGAGAGCGTTATGGGGTACATACGTTTAATTTAAGTGACTATAGAGCAATTGTTAATTACCTAGCGCAAGTGCATAACGTCAAAACTAAACACCGTTTTTCATGGTGGACATTAACTTACTTATCTCTTTTCCCAATTGGGTTTTTATTGGGCTTTCTTGTTTAATTTACTTAAAACTAAGGAAAGACATGAAATTAAAATGTCCTGTTTGATTATTGGAGATCAGATTGAGACGTTAAAAATTTATATACAGATAATCTATTAAACAGAAAAGTGTACAGTGCCTATGGTGTACTTATAAACTCAGCAAATGAGTAAAATGCACACAAATCGAAAATTACAGGAGAAAACTATGAAAAAAATCGCTTTTTATACACTGGCTCAATCATTACTTTTATCATTTACGGCAAGTGCCGTTGACTACAGCATCCCGATTGAAAATTGTAAGAAGTCAGTAGATATCGTTTTAAATCAAGATTATGAGCTTTTCAAGCAGCTTTATGCACCGCTACCTAAAGATATGGACCAAAGTATTGTAAAAGGTATGTTAGCTCGTGAGCATGATCATTATACAAAAAATTATTATTTGGGTATCCATAACTTTGCAATCGTTGGTACTGAGGTGCTTGAGGATGCTAAAAATAGTATAATTCGAAGATCACAAAAAAATGCATTGGAGTATGGTTATACTGATGAGCTGTGGGTTAATTATACATTTACAACATCAAAAATATTTCTTGGAAAAAAGAAAGACAACGTAACAATAAAAGGAAAATGTAAGTTTGGACAAGTCGATGGCAAGTGGCTTATGGTCAACTTATTAAGAAGCTAACTATGACTAACAATGAACAGCCAACCAGCCTAGAAGATAAAAAATGGTTTAAAAATGTTCACTTTAAAGAGCAGGATACGTTAAGCCCTACGAGTGAAATTAAACTTCCTTTATTGCGTTTATTATGTCATTTGTCTTTTCCAATAGAGTTATTATTTACCGTAGCTTTAATTACGCTTTCATTGGTGGCCGGACTTTGGTTAGTTGATAGCTATAGCTTAGCTAGTTTAGTTGTTTATTTACCGCTTCTTATTGGTACCCTATTTTTAAAACGTATTCTTATATGGCGCAAGTTTGGATTTAGTTCAAAAGAAGTAATGACCATAAGCAAAGAGCAAATTAAAGTTAACCCATTTGTAAATGATTCATTAAAGCAAAGCAGATTACTCAAAAGGGATCATATCGAGTCGGTAATATTTAATTATAACCTTAGCAATCAAGTGTCTGATACACAAACTCAAGTAAATACTGCGCTAAATAGGGCTTTTATAAAGCTAAAAACAGGCGAAAAGATTGAGTTGAACGTTAATAGAGTGGGGTTGTTTAATGTTTTGTATTTGTTGTATTACTTTGATTACCCATTGATTTATAAAAAATCATTTGAAGGAGGAGGCTCTAGTATCGGCTATTTATTCTTACGCGTTTCTGGCATTTTAGCTAACTTCCCTGTAATAGCGATGTACTTTTTTGAGTTTTAAGCAAGTAACTAATATTAGAGTGTTTAAAATCGCTGTGGAAACCAGTTAAATTAGCTATGTAACTTAACAGGTTTCATGTTGAGTTATAAACCTAGCTCCAATCAAGTTAATATGAGTACTTAATTAAGAAACAGCTAGCGGATATGAGTGACTTTACAAAGCTATTTACATTAGCTTTGTACTATAAAAAATACTCATGCATACCAATATGTTAAGTTTTAATTTACGAGTTAAAATATTAGAATATTTAACGTTTTTTAAATAAACTAATTTTTAGAGCCGAAACTATAAAAGGAATTTTAATGAACAATCAAGTTATAAAAATACTCCAAATATTTATAATTTATCTAATTGGTGTATCAAATGTACAAGCAAAGCCATTATTGTCACCGTATCCAAAAGCAAAATTAGAAGATTCAGTTACTCTAGCGGGTGAAGAAACTCAGTTAATGACAAAGTTTGATCCTAAAGCAGAAAAATCTAAGCAGTTTGAGTTCGCAAAATTTATTGGTGATACAGCTCATTATGAATATACGATAAGAAACGTTGCTTCGTTTAAGGTTACAAAAAATTATGAAAGCGCATTAAAAGATGCGGGCTTTGACGTGATTTACAGATGTTCTTTAAGTGAGTGTTATTCAGGTGATAGACGAAGCGATAAAAAGCGATTAGCTGAAAAATCTAGTTATTTTGATCCCAGTAGCCAGTTCTATAAACCTCATTATATTTTCGCTACAAAGGGAGGTGACCAACTTAAAGCCGCAATTTCATTATTCGTAGGACAATATGAAAACCTCACACGAGTTTTATTAACAACTGTGGATATAAAAGAGATTGAAACAGGCCTTATCACCGCTGATTTTGATGAATTTAAAAAACAAAATAACTCAAAAAAAGTAATAAATTCTCCTCGCAAAGATAAAGGTGGGTCGGCTGACCACCCGTTAATCAGTCGTTATCCAGGCAGTTATATTGAAGATTACAAACAGGTTGATTATGAAGAATTCAGCCTGCCTGTTGGTATTGTAGATAATAAGACAAAAAAGATTCCAATGCTTGATGTAACCGGCGATCTAACACAAATTACTTATGTTGTGAAAAATGTGTCAACTATTAAAATTTATCACAATTACTTTAGCGCTTTAGTAAAGGAAGGATTTGAAACTGTTTTCACTTGCCAAAAAAATACTTGCAGTAACAATTCCAATGATAGGTTAGCTCAAGAAGATTTAAAAAAATTAGGTGATATCATTGCTTTAAAAAGTGTTTACAATTTTAGGAATCAATCTCGATACCAAGTTATGAAAAGCACATTTGAGGGGCGGAGTACTTACGTAGCGTTTTTCATCGGCAACTATAAAGGTGATTCTCGTATTCAGCTTTTAGTTATGCGAACCGAGCCACTAATAACGGGGTTAATAGAAACAAATAGCGATAAAGTACTAGAGCAGCTCAAGCAAAAGGGTAAAGCGTCTATTTATGGTGTACTGTTTGACTATGATAAAGCAGTTATAAAACCTGAATCTAAGCAATCTTTAGATGTGATAGCGCAAGTTCTTGAAAAAAATAAAAAATTGAGTTTGTATGTAGTTGGGCATACAGATGACAAAGGTTCTGCAGAATATAATCTAGCTCTTTCTAAACGCAGGGCTAATGCAGTAGTTAAAGCGTTAATCGCTGACTATGGTATTGCCAAGACAAGGTTAATCCCTCAAGGCGTTGGGCCTTATTCACCAGCAGCGACTAATAAAAATGAATTAGGGCGAGAGCTTAACCGTCGTGTTGAGCTAGTTCAGCGGCTGTCTGATGCAAATTAATGTATTTTAAAAATATAATATAACCAACTCAGCTAATACTAAAAAGCTAACTTGGTGATTATTGCAGTGCTTAAAAATAAAGATAGATAACGTTTTCACTAGTTGGAAAACAGCCACGCGCACTATGCTAACCTAAAGGATGTGTAAAGTAAGTATTTATTATATAAGTACTTAATACACATCTTTCTTAGCTTTTAGCGTTATCGGCACTAAATTATAAAAATTGGATCATTAAACAAGGATGGACTCTTGAAAACACCACTAATATATCTTTCGCTTTTAAGTGTTAGCTGTGCTTTTTGCACGCTAACCTATACACCAAATTCACATGCAAAAAATATCCAGCCAACCACCCATATAGGTACGTGGCAAAATAAAGATGAAGACGGTGATGGTGTGCCAGATGTGCAAGACGATTACCCGTTTGAAGCGAGTAAAACGCAATACCCTGTTTATTTTGAAAAAGAACCTAACGATAACCCATCTGTTGCAACTCCAGTAGAGCTTGGTAAAGGTTTTAAAGTTAAGGGCGTTATTTCATCAAGAACAGACAAAGGGGATTTATATGGTTTTAACGTTGATGATGAAACTATGGTCACTGCTGTATTCGAAAGTGCAGCTAAACGATTTGACCCGCAAGTTTATGTTTCAAACTCAGAGGGGAGAGTAATTAGTAAGTATGTTATTAGCGAATATAAGAAATTTGGAAAGCATATTGTTAACTTTCATATGTTTGATGCAGGTCGTTATCAACTAAGTGTAATGGATAATAATTACGCAGGCGGACCTGATTTGACTTACAGTATGGTTTTATTTTATGACGAGGATGTAGATGCTTTTGATGATGAGAAGGAGCGTGCATTTGGCAGTAACCTTATTAAGAATGACCAAGATCAAGATGGTATTTTAGATGGTTTAGAGCACGTTTTATTAAATAGTAGTACTTACATAGACTTTGATGGTGATGGAATACCGAATTGGCAAGATATCGACTCTGACGATGATTCTTTCTCTGATAAAATAGAAGGCATTGAAGATTTAGATAAAGATGGCTTCCCAAATTATATAGACCGTGATGCTGATGGTAATAGCATAGATGATGAAAAGGAAATTGGTGATTTTAACTATTCACTTGATTTTGACGATGATGGAAAATTAGATCACTTAGATTTAGATGATGACGACGATTTAATATTAGATATTTACGATACGCAACGTCGTAAAAAATCTCAAACTGTTAAATTAACAGGGCCTAATCAAAATCGTTTACTTGTTCGCTGGGTTTATAATATGTCCTTAGAAGGGCACTCTATTCGAGACTTTATTAGAGCTGGGGATAAAGTAGAGTTTGAAGTAGGCGGTTTACCTGCTGATGCAAATAATTTGGTGCTTGTTTTTCAATACCCTGATGATCTTATTAACTTAAAACCTACCATAGCTAGAATTGAAGCAAGCAAAACATATATAAGTGTAGAGCTGCCAAGTAAGGTAGGTGAGGCTTATGTATATTTAGCTCATGATGAGGTTATTACTGATGCCCTACCAATTGAAGTTAACCAGAGTAAAACCCCACTTTTAGGCACTAAAAAGCGAAGTATCAGTGCTGGAGAAACAATCACTCTTATAGGTGAAAATTTTAATGAGCAGACGGTTGTTCATTTTAATAATGTGACTGTTAATAGCATTTATATAGATGAAAAAACTATTAAAGTTAAAACGCCACGCCAACTAAGTGGCTGGCGCTACTGGGTAAGTAACCAGTTTGGAAAAAGTAACACGGCTAGCTTCTCAATCGAATAGCTCAGGCCCAAATATTTTAAGGATAAATAATGAATAAATACCTAATTCCACTGTCGTTGTTAGCAAGCTTTACATGCCAAGCAGAGCTTGATTTAACAACCCCAAAAGAAAACTGCTTTAAAGCGGTAGAAATAGTAAAAAATAAAGATGAACAGTTATTTAGGCAACTATTTACACCCGTTGATCATATTCCTAATGCTGATAAGGAAATCACAAAACTGATTGACAGTACACATAAAAAATATTTCGGAAAAGAGTACGATGGTATAAAAAACTTTCGTATTGTCGAATCAAAGCTTGTTAACTACTCTGAGGATACTAAGTATAACGTTGTTGAAGAAACTTATGAAAGGTGGGGATATACAGAACAAGCATTTATATATTACAAATTCGATGCCTATGATAAAAGACTTAAAGAGCAGCGCACAGTGTATAACAAATGCCGTTTTGGCCTAAAAGACGGCAAGTGGTATATGGTTAATTTACTGCAAGATTAGTTGGTGCATATTAAAAATAAAGAGCATGTAATTGATATTACATGCTCTTTATTATAATTTACTGTTGAGATTATTAATGCAAAGCGAAAAGTTAGATATACAATTAGATGATAAGTTCTGGTTTAGGCTCGTAAATTTACCAGAAAAAGACGCCCTCACTCCCACGAGTAAAATGACTATGCCGGTAGTAACTAAATTATTTAGGCTAAATTTAGGCATTGAGTTTTTATTTGCAATCGCATTGTTAGCGCTTGCATTGTATAGCCATGTTTGGGTTGAAGAGGACTGGGTTAGCGGATTATTTTTTATATATATTCCTTTATTTCTAGGGGTATGGTTTTTACGAAAGGTGTTAATTTGGCAAAGGTATGGCTTTAATTACAAGGCCGCGTTTGAAGTAAGTAAAGATGAATTAACTATAGTTACCGAGCCATTATTTAAACAGCAACAGCTAACTATGACAAAAGCCGATATAGATTACATACAATTTAGCTACGGGTATATGCGCTCAAACGGGCAAGGCTATCAAGAAAAACGATCACACATTTCTCAAGCGGTTGTGGTTTTAAAAAACAATAAACGCTATACAATCAAGCCAAATACCATCGCAACATTAAACTTGCTTTATCTGTGCATTTATTTTGACTACCCCGTGAGTTACGAGTATGGCCTTACCGATGGCGGGGGCAGCATTGTATTTATTTTGATGCGAGTTATGTCAATGGGTGGAAATTTTGTAATGATAGGTCTCTACTTATATTGGCTAGGGGCAGGGTATTTGAAAGCAATTTTTTAGCTCAAGCAGAAATTTTTAACCTAGATGATTATGTAAAAAGTGTTCATAAGCACACAAAGTCTAAAACAAAGGGAATGTGATGATTAAAGGATTTGTGAGTATTATTTTAATTGCCGTACTAGGAATTACGTTATTAAGTATAGGACTGTACCGGTTTGCAATTCAGCCTGAATTCTCACAAATAATTACGTTTGGGTTGATGGTTGGCGGCGGACTTTTATCGATGTACGGCTTAATAGTACTATTTTATAATAGCCTTACAAAAAAGACATATTAGATCTTTCGGGTTTAAAAACTTTAGGCTTTAATTTTTCTTAAAGCATATATAGTTGATTACTCTAAAATCATTTTTGATTGAATTGCATACTTTATATAAATTAGGTACAGTTTATAATTGTAAATGCTTTATGGATAAACCAACAAGGATGGATTCTTGAAAATACCCTTATTTTACCTCTCGTTATTGAGCTTAAGCAGCGCTTTTAGCACGCTAACATATACAACACACGTTCATGCAAAAACAGTTAAATCATCCGCATATATAGGTACATGGCAAAATAAAGATGATGACGGTGATGGCGTACCTGATCAGCAGGATGATTATCCGTTTGATGCTGCTAAAACCACAATCTTGGTTGTTCAAGAACAAGAGTTTAATAATAACGTTGGCCAAGCAAACCCAGTTGGGAATATACCTTTTAAAGCTGCGGGGGTTATTTCTGAAAATGTAGATATAGATGATTTTAAATTTAACATCCCCAACTCAATGCTGTTTGAAGACTTATCAGTGACGTTTATACTTTTTAAAGATGATAAGCGTTTCACACCGTCTTTAACCATCATTAATAATAATGGTGATGTTATTTCTTCTATACCAACAAACATTAAGCACGTTGGTAAAGTCGGTCAAGCTATTACTTTCTCACCTAAGCAAGCGGGTGAATATAATTTAAGTATTACTGATAGAAACAACTTAGGAGCAGATAGCTTTACGTATACAGTACATGCATTTATTGATATTGATAAAGATGGGGTTCCTAACAATAAAGAGCAGGCCTTAGGAATGAATTACCTCGGGCAACATACAGATGATGATAAAATACCAGATGGAAATGAGTACCATATTTATACAGCTAACTTTAGCTTTAGTCATGATGTCGACAGTGATGGTACTCCAAACTGGCATGATTTAGACAGCGATGATGATGGTATTACTGATGATATAGAATCAACCTACGATTTAGATGGTGATAAAATACCAGCCTTTATTGACTCAGATAGTGACAATAATGCTGTTCTAGATTCAGAAGAATTAAACTTAGTTGAATTTATTCGTTATGATCTTGATGGTGATGGCATCCCTAATTTTTTAGATACTGACGACGATGGTGACTATTTGTTTGATGAAAATGATCCGCAGCCACTACAAAAACTAATTGAAATAAGTAACTTATACCCATCAAATACCCCGGCCATTAGCTCTGCAACATATTCCCATAGTGAACAAGCAGTATTTATTAACAAAGTTAGGCCGTTTTTTCCTGCTAATTTAAACACAGTAAACTTAAAAGGTAATGTGGCACATCTGGTAATTTTAAAAGGGGACGACAAACAGCCAGTCGTTAATTTACCAGTGACGATTACATCAGATAGTAAAATTGAATTTTTTATACCTAATTATCCAAAGGTTGCCCTAGGTGGCGAACCAATTACATTTTTTCTAGCTATAGATGGCTATAAAACCAATAGTATTAATGCGACGTTACTACATCCAAAAACACCAATCATTACAGATATCCCGTCTAGAAATGTAGTTGAAGGCGATAAAGCACTAATAATAGGTGAAAAATTAGAGAGTGGAACTTCATTAGTTTTTGCAGATGGCCCAACAATACAGTTGGATTATATAAATGATACTAATGCTAGTTTTATTGTACCTAGCGATGTTGGTACAGGCTGGTTTAGCTTACAAAATGTATATGGTAAAAGTAACTACTCAAGTATCAAAAAAGAACAAGTTATATCGCTAAAGGTTGTTATACCAGATTACTTAAATATTAATGGGCCTTTTTATGTAGATAATTTAGACGGAGAGTTTAATGACATTAATGCCCTTAATAACAAACAGGTAAAAATAAGCTCAAGCACTGAATATATTTCTCTTTATTACAAAGACGGTATTCGATTATTCCAAAGCTACATAGCCGACGATAGTCAAATAGAGCTAAGTGTTGATAGTACGCTTAAATCTTTTGTTTTACGTGCTTTTGGGTATCAAAATAAAGTTGACGACGTGCCGCAGTTAAAAAATAAAATAAGTGATTTAGCATCATACAAAGTGTTTAAAGATTGGTACGAAGAAAATTTGCGGAAAGAGTCGCTTGACGCATTTTTAAAAGATGACTCTTATAACATTATTGGGAAGGCCACAGCAGTGGCAGATGATTTATATAAAAAGCTAAAAAGTGAACGTAAAAATAATAATTAAGAGTATATAAAAGGAACGTTATGTTAAAAAAAACCATGTGTGTATTGCTCAGCTCATTAGTTTTGCAAGGGTGTGTAGATTCCCATTCAGTAACGGCTGTTGTTAAAAATTCTGTTAAGTTTCAATCAGGTGACATGTTAATATATGATGTAGAAATAGAAAGTAGTAAGCATAGTTGCACCATCCTCTTGTCTGTAATGGGAAAGGACTTGTGGGCGCTAGAAAACGAAGAAAGCTTATTAAAAGGTTTAGCATGTATTAATAAAGAGGGGCTAATTTTATCTGGTCCTCCTGATGTAGACAGTTTTACTTGGAAACCAGTGGAGGGCGGTTTTGAATTTACAATGGACGCTACTGCTACAGAGCAAAACAATAAAAGTGACAAGCTTAATATTTACACAACGTCCCCTTTATTTGTCCCGTTAACAAAGGATTTAAAATGAAATAACAATTAATAGCCCTTTCTAGCATTATGTTACTAAGCACAGCTACTTTTGCTGATGAATCTAACGTAAATTTGCCTGCCAAGGATAATCAAGACCCATTATTTATAAAAAAATGCGAAGAGTTTAGACAAGCAAAAGCTGATAAAAACATTGATACCTTGATGTCTTTTGTACCAAAGCATTTTAAAGATTCGGAAGACGAAAAAAAACGCGCTATTGCATACTTAAATAAAAAGTCAGAAAAGTTTCAAAAGTATGTATCAAACCCAGAATTTGAGGTTGTATCTCAAAAATTATCAACAGAGACAAAACCTCTTTTAGCTCAAGTTAAAATTGAGGCTAAATATGACGAAAAGAACTTAGTGTCAGATGGTTGTGGCTTTAAATATACTAAAGAAGACGGTTGGATAATCATTGTTGCATCTAGTTAATTAGCTTTTTGACTATTTTAAGTATTTACATGTTATTAGAGTATGTAACTAAGCATACTCTTTTTATTTAAAGAGGGAATTTTGGCTAATTCAATTATATTAAAATCACTATTAGAAACGATTAAATGGCTATTCATTTGGTTAACTGTAGCAGGGCTTGTACTAGGTGTTTTAAGTCAAGGCTTGATTTTTGATACAAGTGATGGGCTTGATGTTTTATTCATTCTTGCGCTTTTGATGTTTCAACACCGATTAAAATTTGATGAACACCATAATCAAATTGATGTAAATTTTGCTGCTTATTTTTTTAAGAAAAAAATCTTTACGTTTAGTCACCATACCATTGACACTAGCACGATTAAAACAATTTCATGCCAAGATAATAAAGCCATTAGTGTGATTTATATTAATTACACCTCAGCAGAAGGCAAGCTTAGTACCTACACGTTTAGGTGTTTTAACCAAGCTAAACAAGCGCAGCTATTAGTGAATAAGCTTTCAACCGTTGAGCGCGTTTATACTGCTAAACGTGAAGAGGCCGAGGCTGAAAAAACAAACTCAGCAACAGTAAACAAATTTTCAAAAATATTCCCACAAAATACTATTTTAGGTAATGCTGAGGCTAAAAATAATATTCCTATACTTAGATGCGCGCTACCACTCCCTGATAGTAAGAAAAACTTAGTTCATTTCATCGTAGTGTGTTTTGCTTTGCTTTCGCTATTTATTGCGTTCTCATCACAAAACTGGAAACCTTCTTTTGCATTTTTAGTTATAACTTATGCAAGCTACTATTTTGCTAGGGTAATTATTTGTAATAAATACTATTTTATAAAAACAGCGCCCTTAAGCTCCATAATAATAGATGATGATGAACTTTATTTACCCGCGTTATTATTTACTGATAAAACACCGCGCACACTAACTAAGCAGGATATTATTAGCATTGAGGCTAAATGGAATTACGATTACGACTCAGTTGAAGGATCAATTGGAAGAACAACTAAAAGGTCGCATTTAATCTCACTAGTATTTAATACAACAAAGGGGCAGAGTATCCCACTGTCTCATTGGAGTGTTGATAGTAAAACACTTGTGTTTTCATTATTAAAATATAAATATCCAGTATCGTTAGACAGAACAAGCCAAATGGTTTACCCATTTAAACTTCACGTAGGGCTATTCGTTTTTTTGTTTATACTCATTATACTTGTTATGAGCCTGCCAAAAATTATATCTACTTAATGATAGGTACTTTAGTATAGGCGCTGATTACAGTTCAATGCAGCGTGGTAACGCCGTTTTTTAGGTTGCTAACTTTTAAGGATAAAGTTTTGAAAAATATATTCAAATTTATAGTCGTTCTTACCGCAAGTTTGTGTGGTTATGCACACGCACAAAATAACCTAACACTTAATTATCAAGTCACTAAAGAGTTAAATCATTTTGCATACATTAAAATAAAAGTCACCGATAAATACCTCCGTACAGACTATGTTTTGCCAAATAAAACCTTTACAGAAATGACTATTAAAGATGATGGTCAATATATTTTAGATCATCAAAAATATATCGCATACAGATTAGATTATGCTTTAAATAAAGAAAATAGTGATAAAGCTTTTACTGATATGATGAAACACGCGCCAGGGTTTACTAAAGAACAAATTTATGAAATGAGCTTAGAACCTAAAAACGACCCTAATAATTATATCGCTTACGAAAATGAAGGAGAAAACGTATTTATAGGGTATTTTGATGATGAAAAAGTCCAAACAGTAAAAACGAGCTCATTCCCAAACCAATTTCTATCATCTGCTGAATATACTTGGCTTTTAAAACGAGCACGAGAAGATACTTATTTTGGAAAAGCTTTTGTTGGTTTTTTAGATGTGCCTTTAATAGATTTTATGCGTAAATTTAAGTACGACACAAATCAAATACCGACTGAAATATCATTGCATAATGAAGGCAAAGCTGTTTTTTTAAAGACTGTTAGTAACAGTGTAATAGATGAAAGCGAAGTTGAAATAGAGCCTCAGTTTATGATTAAGGACATAACTAATGAATCGGTTCAATTTTTGAAGAATTTAGAGAGTATTGCTAGGGAACAAGGAGTAATAGAATGAAAAAAACCACAAAAAAACTCATTAGATTAATGGCTGCGTCACTTATTGGTTTAATGCTTTTGAGTTATGGGCTCTTAGCAATGACTCTTGATACTGAGTCTAATCCAATAATCAACTATATCTGTATAGGAGGAGGGTTTATTTTCTGCATGGTTATAGTCATATTTGTTGTGAAAGAAGGTCTGAACAATCAGAGCATTCCTAAATAATCCTTTAGGTTCAACGTTTGTTTATCTTGAATTAACCTTTTGCAAATACAGCTTTTTAGGTAATACATTAGTACTTTAATATGTAAAAACATTAAAATTAATAACGATAACTAATTAGTTTTGGGGTCCTTTTTAGCCATTAATGCTCTATAATATAGCGAGTAGAATTTTATGGTGAAGATAAATGTTAAAAAGGAATAATTTTTTGAATGTGACAAAAAATAATAGACTAATGCTCGTTGCAACAATAATATTTGTTCTTATAGCTTTACCATCTCTGTATTTGTTTGATCAAAAAGTAAGAAGTGATGTTTACCATTCAGCTCAAATAGAATTAAAACGTGAGCTTGAAACAAAAAGCCTTTCACTAAAAAAACACCTTAAAGATAGTGTTACCGCAATCCGCTTTTTAGATGCAACTCCTCCTATTCAAGGTATTACCCGCGCAAAAGAAAATAAACTGATTGATCCAATTCTTGGAACACCCATTTATATTTGGCAGGAGCGTTTAGCAAGTATTTTTACAGGCTTTATGCAGACTGATGACAGTATATTGCAGGCTCGCTATATTACGCTCGAAGATGGTGGACAAGAAGTTGTCAGGGTTGATAGAAATCAACTCGGAGAAATTAATCGACTGCAAGGCCTGCAATTACAAAAGAAAGGCCAACGCGATTACATGATAAAAGCGAGTATGCTCGATAATAAAAGTGTTTATATTTCTCCAATTAACTACAACCGTGAAAATGGGCAGATACAAGAACCTTATATAAGTACTTTTCGTGTAGCTAAGCCTGTTTTTGATGAAAAAAATAAAATTTTTGCAATATTAGTCACTAACTACTTTGCTGATAAATTAATAAAAAGTTTAACGGTTGAATCTCCACAAGGAACACAAATTTACCTAATGAATAATGAAGGTGAATTTTTATATCATCCAAACCCTCAATTACGCTTCGGTTTTGAATTTAATAAATCAAAAACATGGACTGAAGAATTTTCCATTGCAAGCACAATGGCAGAGCAGGGCACTTTACCGCTAAGTAATTACCCAATTGCTTACACGTTAAAAAAGCGTATTTCGCTTGATGGTGATATTGCGATGTTACCTTTAGAGCTTGGTGTAAGTGTTGATACTAAAACGTTGTTTGCAAAGGTGAACGAAAGGCGTCAAAACTTTATTGCAATGCTAGTGGTATTCTTTAGCGTATTTTTAGTTATTGCCTTTTTATACCAACGTTTTATAAACCGTAAGTTGTTAATTAATTCTCTAAAAGAGCAAAACAATAAAGTAATAGAAAATTCTTTGGATGCTATTTTTACAATTGAGCAAAACGGCGAAATTGTTCACTTTAATAATACAGCTAAAGAGGTTTTCGGTAATTCAATCTCAGGCACTAGCCCTGACTTTGTTTCTTTATTTAACTTAAATGAAGCCGATAATAACTGTATAGAAGAGACTATTTCAAACGGATCAAAAATGCCGTTTGAAGCTATCTACACAGATGGTTATGGCAACAAACAATACTTTTCAATTACACTCAGTAGTATTTTTGATGTCTACAATAACCGTTATCAGGTAGCGGCTATTTTAAGAAATATTAGCTCATTAAAAAATACTCAATCAGAGCTTGAAGGCTTAAACAGTACTTTAGAGCTAAAAGTATCACAAAGGACTGTTGAGCTAGAGCGAGCAATTGATCAAGCATTAGCAGCGAGCCAAGCAAAAAGTGACTTTGTAGCAAATATATCTCACGAAATACGCACACCGATGAATGGCGTTTTGGGTATGCTTGAAATGCTCAAAGAAGATGGCTTAAGTGAACAACAATACCATTACTTAAAATTAGCTAATAGCAGTGCTAACTCTCTGATGAATTTGATTAACGATATTCTCGATTTCTCTAAAATAGAAGCGGGTAAGCTTGATATTGATAATCATACATTTGATGTTGTTACAGTATGTAGCGATATGATTAGCTCTTTAGCGTTACAGGGCCAGCGCAAAGGTCTTGAAGTATTCTTAGATACAAAAGATGTAGTAGACAGAATGGTTATTGGCGACAGCCATCGACTTAAACAAATTTTAATTAACTTAGTTAATAATGCATTTAAATTTACTCACCGAGGTGAAGTAAGTTTAACTGTCGGCTCTAAGTACATTACCGACTCAAAGTTATTAATGAGCTTTACAATAAAAGACACGGGAATTGGTATAGCGCCAGAGAACATAGACAAACTATTTGAAGTGTTTACACAAGAAGATTCAAGTACAACCCGTCATTTTGGTGGTACAGGCTTAGGCTTATCTATATGTAAAAAACTTGCTCAGTTAATGGGTGGTAATATTACGGTTATAAGTGAAAAGGGTGCTGGTAGTACCTTTACCGCAACAGTTGAGCTACATGTAGCACAAGAGAAAAAACTAAACACAGGTATTGAGCTTGCTACAAGTATTAACGTAGCGGCATTAATAGCGCGCGATAACGTTTATAAAAACGTGTGCGATTTATTGCTACTAACCTGTAAAGTAAATGCAGAAAACATTGTAAGACTCGACTACTTTAGTGAGCATAAAGAGTTTGAGGCTGACTTATTATTGATTGACGATGAGCATCCTCAAATTGATGCGTTAATTGATTACTGTAAGCAGTTTAATAAAAAGTACGTCTTAATTTTACGCGACATGGTGACCGATAAACCGACTAAAATGATATTACCTGAGGGTAGCCACATTCTAAATAAACCGCTTACCCAAGATCAATTTAGCTATAAGTTAGCCAGCTTATTTGGTGCTAGTAATGATTGTATTATAGCGCCACCAAAAGGCTTAACAGAAGAACAAGTAGAGCCAGACCTATCTGCTTATCATATATTATTAGTAGACGATAATATGATTAATATTGAAGTAGCTAAGGCGATTTTAAAACGTACAAAAGTAAAAATCACCTGTGCATCAGACGGTGTAGAAGCATTAGAAGCATTGAGAGAAAACACAGAGCAAGCTTTTGATGTTATTTTAATGGATTGCCAAATGCCTAATTTAAACGGCTACGATACAACAAGTGAAATCAGAAATAGTAAGGCCGGGGTAGACTACACTTACATACCTATTATTGCTATGACAGCAAGTGCGATGGAAGGTGATAGAGAACGTTGTTTAACTGCAGGCATGAACGACTATATTACTAAACCAATCAAGCCACTAACGCTGAAAGATAAGTTAATCACCTGGCTAAGTTAATAGTTATTAATTGAGAATCAGCTGCTTATGCAGCTGATTTTTTTGGTTTAGCATCAGTTGATATATTTAACTTTGTTATGTCGGCGCTATCGAGTACGGTTTGTGTGTCTGACCAATGTAGTAATTCAATTTTTCCATCTTGCTGCTCTACAAGCGCCGTACAACTCTCAATCCAGTCTCCATCGTTACAGTATATAATTCCGTCATCCACTTTTATTTTGGGATGATGAATGTGTCCACAAATAATACCGTCTACGTTTTGTTTTTTAGCTTCATGAATTGCGGCATCTTCGAAGGCTTTAATCGCTTCACGTGCTTTGTGTACGCGAGCTTTTATCCATGATGCAAGCGAGTAGTAATTACCACCAAATAGCTTTCGAATACGATTGGTCCAGCGGTTTAAAAATAATAAAAAGTCGTACCCTGCATCACCCACGATACTAATAAGTTTGGTATAGCGTGTCGCGGAATCAAAGTCATCGCCGTGTACGAGTAAAAAACGCTAATTAGCTTTAGTGGTGTGAATAAACTGCTGGTGGATTTCAATACCAAATAACGTTTGATTTATATAGTTTCTAAACGTTTCGTCATGATTACCGGGAATATAAATGACGCGTGTACCGCTAGCTGCTTTTTTTTGTATAGAGTTTAATACTTGATAATGCGAAGGGTGCCAATAAAACTGACGTTTCATTGACCATAAATCAATAATATCACCCACTAAATAAAGTGTATCGGATTCTACCGAGTTTAAAAAATCGAGTAAGTAATCTGCTTTACAGTCTTTGTAACCTAAATGAACATCAGATATCCAAATAGTAGGGTAGTGTTGCTTCTTAGTGTTTGCGCCATTACTCATTTTCATTCCCTAAAGTATCGAGTGTAATAGTTAAATAACCTGAACTCTGGTTAAGAGATTTACTAAGGTATTGAATCATAGTGATATTTAAATTTATTTTCTCTAGCCAGAGATTTTCAGTAAATTCAACGCAGTTAGCGCTGAAAATAGCTGCTCGAGATAGATTTATTATCCAGAGTTCATATATGGTCTCCTCCAGTATTGCAAGGTGTCATTCAACGATAGCAGGGACAGGTTTGCTGTCATATATACGGTCTTTTAGTGAAGATTATTACTTCTGACCTTGATGTAATCCGCGCATATTGTCCTGATCAGGTTATCGGTATTTACTACCACTGAACTCTATAGGTTTTCAATATGCAGGTTTGACCTGTTATGTCATCGTTTTAGCCACTTACGCAATTCTTTGAAGAGTATTTATACGGGTGAGTAACTCTCACCTGAAGCGCTAATAGCCCAAGCCATTCTCGCCATCTTGTTGGCATAAGCTACACATGCTCGATTATGCCCTCGAGTTTGAACCAGTCGGTTTATCCATTGACTTAATTTATCATTCTTCGTTTTTGCTCTTGAGACAACAGCTTTTGCTCCTTGGATCAACAGGCACCTTAAGTAGCTATTTCCTCGCTTACTTATCCCAAGTAAAGTATCTTTTCCGCCACTACTGTGTTGACGCGGAACGATACCTAAAGACGCTGAAACATCGCGGCCTCTTTTATAGTTACTGCCATTTCCAACTTCATTGAAATAGGCGCTTGATACCATAGGACCAAATCCAGGTATTGTTTGGATCCGTTGGCAAATATCATTATTTTTTGCTGTTTCAACTATTAATGTACTGTAAGTTTCAATGCAGCTGTCTAAGTTACTCAATTGTGTTTCTAACTGCTTTAGTACCGCTTTAAATGCGCCTGATAATCCGGTATTTTCATCTTCTAAAATTAGGGGGATACTTTTGCGTATTGTGTTTACACCCTGATTTAAAATAATTCCGTATTCAGCAGTTAAGCCTCGGATTTGATTGCATAGTGCCGTTCTTTGTCTGACCGCTAATTCTCTCGCTTTGTGCTGTGCTTGGTTATCTTGTTGCTCAACTGATTTTATACAGACACTCTTAATATGATGTTGTTTTGAAGCAACGCTAATTGCTAAAGCATCGTTATAATCATTTTTATTGCCAACTAAGAAGGCTTTTACATGCTGAGGTGGAATAAGCTTAATCTGATGACCACATTTTCTGATTTCTCGAGCCCAAAAATGAGAAGTTGCACAGGCCTCTAAAGCAACTAAACACGTAGTGTGTTGTTGGAAAAAAGATAACACTTGCGCACGCTTTAACATTTTCTTTTTAACTAAGCGCCCTTGTTCATTGCAGCACACCACATGGAAAAATCTTTTTGCTATGTCTAAACCAATTGTTGTAATCTTCATTTTGGTCTTCTCCCTTTGATTATTGTAACCACTTTAATCATGGCACATAGATGCCGTATAGGGAGGAGACCATTACATCAGGTTA